>CAJFPU010000037.1:0-4900 GCA_904418825.1 uncultured Romboutsia sp.
AATTATAAATAGTTTTGTATGTATTATATATATAATATGGAGAATTTTTACTATACCAATTAAGAGTGGTATTATAAGTTTTATATTAGGGGTTACCTTATTTGGAGCAGAATTATTAGGATTGATTGCATTTTTTAATTTTAAATATTTATTTACAAAAAAATACAAATTAGAACTTAAAACATTAAAAGATTTTGATGGAGTAAATATTCCATATGTTGATGTGCTAATATGCACATATAATGAACCATTAAATTTATTAGAAAAGACAATAGCAGCATGTACAAATTTAGAATATCCAAATGGAAAATTTAAAATTCATATATGTGATGATGGAAGAAGAAATGATTTAAAAAATTTATGTAAAAGATATAATGTAAATTATATTACTAGAAATGATAATGAAGGGGCGAAGGCTGGTAATATAAATAATGCATTAAAATATTTAAAAGGAGATTTATTTGCAGTACTTGATGCAGATATGATACCTAAAAAGGAATTTTTACTTAAGACTGTAGGGTATTTCTCTAATGAAAATATGGCATTTGTTCAAACTCCTCAAGTTTATTACAATCAAGATATGTACCAATATAATTTATCTAAGAATATGCCAAATGAACAGGATTTCTTTATGAGAGATGTTCAAGAAGCAAGATCTGTAAGAAATGCAGTATTACATGTTGGAACTAATGCATTATTTAGAAGAAAATTTGTTAATGAAATTGGTGGATATCCAACTTGTTCTATAACTGAGGATATGGCAGTAGGAATGCTTTTACAATCTAAAGGATATGATTCAATATTAGTAAATGAAGAATTAGTACTAGGTCTTAGTGCTACTACATTTAATGAACTAGTAAAGCAAAGAGATAGGTGGTGTAGAGGAAATATACAAGTTCTTAAGCATTTTAATCCTATATTTACAAAGGGACTAACATTAGGACAAAAAATTGCATACTTTGATGGAGGTGTTTATTGGTTTTCAAATTTACAAAAACTTATATATATCGCTTGCCCAATTATATATTTATTTACAGCAAAGATTATAATAAATGCACCAATATCTAAACTATTAAATATATATATTCCATTTATCTTAGGTCAAATTTTAATATTTAAAACACTTTCACCAGGAAATAGAGAGTTAAGATGGTCTCATTTTTATGAAATTGCAATGGCTCCACATTTAACTCTATCTATATTAAAAGAAATGTTATTTATTAAAACTAAATTTAATGTTACATCTAAAGAGGTATGTAATGATAAGAATCAATTTCAAATTGGAGTTGCAATGCCACATATACTTATAATAGCAATTACTGTTATTGCTTGGATAGTATCAACGTTCTTAGTTATAAATCATAATATGCACTTACAAGCTTATTTATTAAATATGGGGTGGAGTATATACAACTTTATAGGTTCAGTAATTTCTATAAAGGTAGCTTATCAAAAGCCTATATTTAGAACTAGTGAAAGAATAACTGTTAATGAAAATATTAATGTAAAGTGTAATTATAAAGGAAATAGATTTAATGCTAAAGTATTAGATATTTCTGAACAAGGTATCGGTTTAAAGGTAGATAGTAGATTAAATTTAAAACTAGGAGATGAAATTATTATAAATTTTAAAAATACTTTCTTTACTTGTAGTATATCTAGGGTGAATAATGATTTGCTTGGCCTTAGATATAATAATTTAAGTGTTGAACAGATGAAATTAGTTATGAGTATATTTACTGATAATATGAAAGCATATTATAAACTTAATAAAACACAAGAATATGTAGAATATAAAAAAGAAAAAATGCTTAAAGTTTCTTAATTTTTAAAAGAGCTTATTTTAAATAAGCTCTTTTATTATATATAATTATTAAAAGCATAATATTAAAAAATAAAATATATGTTGATAAAAATTATAAACAGTAAAAAAATACATTATATTGTTGAAAAAAATTCGTAATATATTACTATAAATTTAGTTAAAATTTTACCAAAATGATATATATAAAGGGGTAGACTATGAAATCTAAATTATCAAGATATATATTACTAGTATATATTATAATAAATATTTTAATGCCTGTCTCAATATCAGCAGATACATCAAAAGTAGAAAGTTTTGAAAAACTATCTATTAATGAAGGGCTTTCAAATGAGTATATAACATCAATATTTCAAGATAGTAAAGGATATATGTGGATAGGCACAATAGATGGATTAAATAGATATGATGGAGAAAGAATAAAAATATATAATTGTAATATTTATGATGATAATTCATTAAGTTCAACATATATAAATGCTATAGAAGAAGATTCTGAGGGTAATATATGGATAGGAACTGAATCAGGCTTAGATATTTTAGATAGAGAGACAGATACTATTATAAGAATGAAAGATTTAGAAAATGATGAGTTTAAGTTAGGAAAGTTAAAAATAACTTCTTTATTAAATTCTAATTATGAAAAAGATATTATGTGGGTTGGAACTGAGAATGGCTTAATGAAAATAAATACAAGAAATTCAAAAATAAAAGCATTATACCATAAAGAAAATGATGAAAATTCATTAACTAACTCATATATTACTGATATAGAAGAAGATGAAAGTGGACTTATATGGATTGGGGTAAACAATGGTGTAAACATAATTAATAAAGATCTTACTATAATTAATAATGAAAATGAGTTTTTCGAAGAAAAACCATTTATTTATGATATTGAATATGATAGTCAAGGTAGAATGTGGATTTCTACAAAAGAAGGAATAATAGTCTGTGATATATCAGATGATAAAAATATTACTATATGGTTTGCTGATGAAAAAGAGTTAAAAGAATATAGCGTGAAAGATGAAAAATTATATAATAAGCAAAACTTTAAAATCAACCAACAAGTTAAAATTGATAATAATAATAATTTTATTATGAAAGATAGCAAAAATAATGTATGGATATCTAGTAGTAATGGTGTAGCAAGATATTGTCTAGAAGATAAAAAAGTAACTTATTTTAATAAAAATATTAACTTTGAAAATTCTCTTAGTAGTAATGTTATAAATTGCTTTTATGAAGATTTTAATGGAACAATATGGATAGGAACTGATAAAGGTATAAACATATTAAATAGTAACAATCAATTTGCTTACCAAAATAAATATATAGATGATAGATATAAATTGCATAATAAAGATATAGTATCAATAGCACAAAATACCGGATATATTTGGATAGCTACTAAATATGATGGAATATATATATATATAATGAAAATAATGGTGATTTAGTAGAACATGTATATGATAAATTGAATTTAAATAATCAATATATAAAGGGCTTATTTGAAATAAGTGAAAATTATATATTGATTGTTACTAATAAAAAAGAAATATATATAGATATTAATAACTTTTCATGGAAAGAATATGTAAATGAAAATACATATAATTCAGAAGTAAACTACATATATAGTGATGAAAATTTTATTTGGATAGCAACTACAAATAATTTTTATATTCATGATATAAATACTGGAGAAAGAAAAAATATTAGTAAAAATTTAGTAAATCATGAAATTAATCCTGGAGGAGTAAGATATATATTGCCAGATCATAGAGATGAAAAAGTTCTATGGATTGGAGGCGTTGGTATAGGATTAGTCAAATACCATAAGGAAGATGGCTTAATAGAAAAATATACGCATGATTCCTCTAATGAGAATTCATTAATTAATAATGATATAAACTGTATGGTTTTTGATAAATTTGAAAACTTATGGATTGGTACAAATATAGGATTAAGTAAGTTTGATACTAAAATAGGTAAATTTACTTATTATACTACTGCAAATGGACTTACTAATAACTATATAAACTCTATTTTAATTGATAATAACGATAATCTTTGGATAAGCACTAATAAAGGATTAGATAAATTTGATATAGATAAAGAAAAGATAGTAAACTTTACTAAAGCAGATGGTATAAGTGGGTATCAATTTAATTTAAATTCAAGTTTAAAAACAAAAAATGGTATGATTATTTTTGGAAATACAAATGGTATTACATATTTTAATCCAGATGAGATAAATGATCCGAAGAAAAGTGACAATGAAGTTGTAATAGGTGATATTTTTATAGGAAAAAACAAAATAATTTATAATAGTAATGATATAGTTTTAGAATATAACGATAAAGATTTATTTATAGAATATTTTTTGCCTGTTTATGAAAATCTAAATCACATAACTTATGAATATATGATTGAAGGGATTGATTCAGATTGGATATATGTAGACCGTAAGGCTTGTTTAGAAATTAAATCACTAAATCCAGGTAAGTATACTTTAAAAATAAGAGCTAGAGATTCACATGGAAATTTAACTAAAGAGACAAGTGTAAATATAAGAGTAAAAAATCCTATTTGGAAAACACCTTTAGCTTATTTAATATATATAATTATATTTTTAATGGTAGTTTATTATATATTTAATTATGTTAAAATACTACAAAATTTAGTAAATTATAAAACTATGAGTCTAAAGAAACAATTAGAAGAAAATAAAAAACTAAGTGAAGAATTGATAAATCAGGAAAAATTTAAAAATAATTACTTTATAAACTTGTCGCATGAGCTTAGAACGCCTATAAATGTTATATTTTCAACCTTACAATTGGTAAATAATCTTATTAGAAATAGAAATATAACATATGAAAAAGCTGAAAATTATATAGAGATTATAAATAGAAATTGTGATAATTTATTAAAAATAATAAATGATATAATAGATAGTTCAAAAATAGAAACAGGACATTATAAAATTAATAAAAATAATAATGATATAGTATATATAGTTGAAGAGTCAGCCCTTAGTATGAGTAAATTTATAGAAGAAAAAGG
>CAJFPU010000037.1:4961-21860 GCA_904418825.1 uncultured Romboutsia sp.
AATTTATTAGGAAATGCAGTTAAGTTTACTCCTAAAGGAGGAGAAATTAGAGTATATATAAAAGAATTTCAAAATAATATTGAAATAACTATAGAAGACAATGGGATAGGGATATCAAAAGAAGATCAGGAATTTATATTTAAAAGATTTTCACAAGTAGAAGGAAATTGTTCAACAAAGGTAAGTAGTAGTGGAATTGGTCTTACGCTTGTTAAATATATAGTAGCTCTTCATGATGGTTATGTTAAATTAGAAAGTGAACTTGGAAAAGGGAGTAAATTTACTATAGTACTTCCTGACATATTAGAAGACACTCTATGTGAAAATAAAAATATATAATAGATAGAGTAATTTAGATTCTTAAAAGTTAAATAAAAAACCGTATCATAAATAATAAAATGAACTCTTTGACAAGGACGCTAGAAAAAGGGCTCTTAAGAAGTTACTAAAAGCTGATTCATGTATTACACAGGAGTCAGCTTTTTTAAACTCCACTGATAATGTTTATTATTTTAACAATCCATGTAATCATGTAACAATATTTTAATTTCTTTTATTGTTCGATAACTTTTATAATGGATTTCATTATTTATTTGTATGAATAATGATTCTTACTGAGTATTATATCAACAAATGCTTCTATGAGACATAGATTAACCAAAGTTATATTTGTTAAGCAATCTTTTATTGTAGATTAAATTCATTAGTATAAGTTACATTTTTTACATATTTATTTTTAGATAACTCTAATATTTTTAGTTCTATAAATATTTTTACTCATCTTATAATCACTATTTAGTTAACTCGCTGTACTAGTTAAATTTAATTGTTGAAAATACTAGAGCTTAATAAGATATATGTTTATAGTTAGAAGACTTTATATAGTAATTTCAATATGTTTAGTAAAATAGATAGCACAAAAGATTAGTTAATATTGTACAAAAAAAGAGCCTATATACATGTTTTTTATAGTATAAACTATATTAGATTCATTTTAGTTTGAGATAAAATTTTTTATTTTATATTGTATATTTAAAAACAATATTTACATAGAAATTAATGATAAACATTGTATTTGACTAAGTATAGCTTGTGAAAGAGATTCAATTTTATTTTTATCTATATCCATATCCTTAAGAACTAAAAAGTTTAAAAATGCATTCATAATTATCTTTTCATATATGTAAAAATAAGAAAATTTATCATTTAAAAACTCTTTATATTTTATAGAATTACTTATCAAAACTAATTCCTCAACTGTAGTATTAATAACCGCTTGAACAGGCAAGGATTCATTATTTTCTTTATTATTTACTATATTATTATACTTATCCATTGCAAAGTTATTAAGGTTGATAATAGTATCAAATATTTGCTTAGCATTCGAGTCTTTAGCGAGATCTCTTGCTTGTTTTGAAATCAAATTAGCTCTATTTTTTATATCACCTATATTATTTCTATAATTTAATATAAGCTGTTGCAATTTATTATTATCTCTGATGTCTATTTCCTTAACTAGGTTAGGAAGAGAACTATATTTTAGTGAAACTTTATTTAAATCATTAAATAATTTTATGTTTTTTAACTTATTCATAAGATTACCCTCCAAGATTAATTATCATACTTTATATTTAATTATATATAAAAAAAATTAATTATCTATAATTTAAAATTATTAAATATACTAAGGATTATCTAAATATAAAATATGTGAATAGAAACTAAAATAAGTGAACTTTAACTATTTAATTACATCATATAACATTTAAGATGAAAAATAAATTAGAGAATAATTAAATATTTATTAGGGGGATACATATGAATATTTTTAAATTAGAACCGTTTTATAGTGAAAAGGTATGGGGATATGAAGAATGGAACTTGTCTACACATAGAAATGGAAACTCTATAGTTTCAGGAAGTGAAGTAAAATTAATAGATGAATTAAAAAATGAATTGCCAATTTTAATTAAGATTATACAAGCAAATGAAAAATTATCAGTACAAGTACATCCACATGATGAATATTCTAGAAAATATGAAAATGATAATGGAAAAACAGAGTGTTGGTATATACTAGAGGCTGATGAAAATGCGTCTTTAATATGTGGAATTAAAGAAGGATTAGATAAAGATAGCTTCGCTAAGATAATTGAAAATGGATCTGTTGAAGAACATTTAAAAAGAATAAGCGTAAAAAAAGGAGATATGATTTATATACCTTCAGGAACAGTACATGCAATAGAAGAGGGATTAAAATTAATAGAAGTGCAACAAAGTAGTGATGTTACATATAGAATATATGACTGGGGTAGAGATAGAGAAATGCATATAGAAAAATCTTTAGATGTAATTGATTATGACGGAAAAAATAAAGGCGGAAAAATAGAAGATTTTAAAAAGTTAGAAACACCATATTTTACAGTTGAAAAAATAGATGTAAAAGATAGTTATAAAGACTCAGTAGATAAAAACTTCCATTCATATACAGTTATAAATGGAACAGGTGTAATAAGTGATGGTAATAGTTTGATTGATCTTAATAAAGAGGAAACCGTTTATATAAAAGAGGGTGTAAATTATAGTATTGAGGGAAATCTAGAACTTATAAAATCTTATGTGTAATTAAAAAAGCTTAAAGTATAAATAAATATATAGTTAGTATATGGGGACATAGATTAACTGAATTATATACAATCATATCTTTAATATTGCTAACAACTATGATAAGGATTTATAAAAATGAAAAATTTAAAGTATTCATATATTTTTAGGAGGATACGTATGTATTTTATAGGAGTTGATATTGGTGGAACCGGTGTGCAAGCTGGGATAGTAAATAATAAGGGAGAAATACTTTTTAGAAAAGAATGTGTTACAAGAGTAAATGACGGATTTAAAACTGTAATGGACGATATAAATAATTTAGTTAGGGAGCTATTAAGTGAAAATAATTTAGATATAAACGAAATAAAATCTATAGGATTTGGTGTACCAAGCTTTATAAATAAAAAAGGATTAGTTACTTGTGTTAATTTAGGATGGAAAGAAGTTAATTTTATAGAAGCTATAGAAAATCGATTCCCAGAAGTAAATGTTTATGCTGAAAATGATGCTACAGTTGCAGCTATTGCAGAATCTAAATTTGGTAGTATGAAAGGTAAAGATGTAGCTGTTATGTATACTTTAGGAACTGGAGTAGGTGGTGGAATAATAATAAATGAAAGACCATTTACAGGAACTCATGGGATGGGATCAGAAATAGGACATAGTATAATAGGTGAAAATTATTACAACTGCAACTGTGGTGTAAATGGATGCTTAGAAACTTTTTGTTCAGCAACTGCTATAATAAAATATGCTCAAAAGCTAATACAAGAAGGGAATGAAAGTAAAATACTAGACATAGCAGAGGGGGATATTGAAAACATAAATGCTAAAATGGTATTTGATGCATTTAGAGAAAATGATAATGTGGCAGTAGAAACAATAAACAGATTTAAAAATTACTTAGCTAAAGCTATGGCAAGTATGATAAATATACTAGATCCAGATGTAATATCAATAGGTGGTGGTGTATCAAGAGCTAGTGATATTATACTTCATGATATAAAAGATTTAGTAAGAGAACATGTATTATATAAAAATGAAGAATTTGCAGATATAGTATGTGCTAATTTAGGTGCAGATGCAGGAATAATAGGTGCAGCTTTCTTACAATAAGAGGTAAAAAAGATATAATTTTGTTATAAAAGCTATACAAAGTATATTTCTGATTTTTAAAATATTGACCTTGAAAACGTTTGTAAATATAATTAGATTAACATTAAGTAAGGGGGGGACATAACACATGAAAGATATGTTTTATACGATTGATAAATTAAGAAATAGAATACATGAATTAGATAGCTTTAGATATAGAGATGTAATTGAATTAGAATATTTTAATACAAAATTAAATGAAGATAAGGATATAGCACCAACTATCCCACAGGAGTTTGATGGAACTATTAAATTAGGGGAAACTTGGAAGGGAAGAGATTTATATCTTTGGATGCAAAAGATAGTTAAAGTACCAGCTTCTTGGAAAGGGAAAAGTGTAGTCGGTATATTTGATTTTGGTGAAACTGGAGCAGGTAATAACTCGGGATTTGAATCATTATTTTACTTAAATAATAAGCCGTATCAAGGAGTTGACAGCAACCATAAGGAAGTATTTTTTCCAAAAAATTCAGCAGGAACTGATTTAGAATTATTATTTAGGCTATGGACAGGACTTGAAGGTGGAGGTGTGCCTAGAGAACAAGAACACCGTATAAATAGAGCACAATTAGCATGGTTAGATGAAAAAGTAGATGATTTATTCTATAATGCTATGGTTATATTAGAAACAATTCAAGAACTTGATCAATATTCAGTAGATAGGGTTAATTTAACTAAAATATTAAATGATACATTTAAGTTAATAGACTGGTCTTATCCAGGTAGTGAAGAATTTTATATGTCAGCTCATGAAGCTGCATATTATATAAATAATGAAATAGATAAAATAGATAAGCACTCAATAGTAAATGTTACTTGTGTAGGACATACACATATAGATGTAGCGTGGTTATGGAGATTAAAACACACTAGAGAAAAGTGTGCAAGATCATTTTCAACTGTATTAAGACTTATGGAAAGATATCCAGAATATATATTCTTACAAACTCAACCACAATTATATGAGTATGTAAAAAATGACTATCCAGAATTATATCAATCTATAAAAGAAAAGGTAGCAGATGGAAGTTGGGAAGTTGATGGTGGTATGTGGTTAGAAGCAGACTGTAATATACCATCAGGTGAATCTTTAGTTAGACAAATTTTAGTAGGATCTAGATTTATAAAAGAAGAATTTAATAAAGATGTTGAATATTTATGGTTACCAGATGTATTTGGATATTCATGGGCACTTCCTCAAATACTTAAAAAATCAGGAATACATACATTTATGACAACAAAAATAAGTTGGAATCAATATAATAGAATGCCACATGATACTTTTAATTGGAGAGGTATGGATGGAACTGAAATTTTAACTCATTTTATAACTACTCCGGAGCCATGGAGTGAGCCAGGTTCTTGGTTCTATACATATAATGGAAGACTTACTCCAAAAACAGTAAAGGGTGTATGGGATGCTTATACAGATAAAAATATTACTAAAGACCTTTTAGTATCGTACGGATTTGGTGACGGCGGTGGAGGAGTTAACCGCGAAATGTTAGAGTATAGACGAAGATTAGATAAAATGCCTGGTCTTCCAAATGTAAAAACAGGAAAGGCTGGAGAGTACTTTAAGTGTTTAAGAGAGAAAGTAGAAAATACTAATGAGTATGTTCATACTTGGGATGGAGAATTGTATTTAGAGTATCATAGAGGGACTTATACAAGTCAAGCATATACTAAAATGATGAATAGAAGATTAGAATTTTTATATAGAGAAACAGAATGGTTAGGAGCTATGACTGCTTTAAATAATAAGGACTTTGGAGTATATCCTAGTACTAACTTAACTAAAGGATGGAAGACTATACTTAGACATCAATTCCACGATATAATACCAGGCTCATCTATAACAGAAGTTTATGAAGATACTAAAGTAGAATACAAAGAAGCAGAAGAAATAGCTTTAAAGGAACAAGAAAACTTTAAATCATCTTTAGTTAAAGAAAATGAAAATGCTTGGACAGTTATAAATAATGCTAACTGGTCAAGAAGTGAAGTTGTAAAGATAGAAAGTGAATTAGAAGGAAGATTTTATGATAACGAAGGAAATGAGTTAGAAGCTCAAAGAGAAAATAACAAATATATAGTAGAAGTTAAAAATATAGATGGATTAGGCTTTAAAACTATACATTTAAAAGTAGAAGAAGCTAAAAATAGTGAAGAAGCATTCGAAGTCGTAGAAAATGGAATAAATACTCCTTATTATAATTTAAGATGGAATAATATAGGTCAATTAATCTCTATATTTGATAGAGAAAATAACAGAGAAGTATTAGCTAAAAATCAAAGAGGGAACGTACTTCAAATGTTTGAAGATAAGCCAATGGCCCATGAAGCTTGGGATATAGATATATTCTATCAAGAAAAAATGAGAGAAGTGACTGATTTAAAGAATATAGAAGTTGTTGAAAATGGTAATTTAAAAGCAGTAGTTAGATTTAACTATAAATATATGAATACAACTATAAATCAGGATATGGTAGTTTATAAAAATAATAGAAGAATAGATTTTGTAACTAATATTGATTGGAAAGAACAAAAGCAATTATTAAAGGTCGCATTCCCAGTTGATATAAGAAGTACAGTGGCAACTTATGATGTTCAATTTGGTAATGTAAAAAGACCTACTAACTGGAATACATCTTGGGAAATGGCTAAATTTGAAAGTGTTGCTCAACAATGGGTAGACTTATCTCAAAGAGATTATGGAGTGAGTTTATTAAATAACTGTAAGTATGGTCATGATATAAAAGATAATGTAATAAGACTTACATTATTAAAATCAGCTACACATCCAGACCCAGTACAAGACCAAGGAGAGCAAAACTTTACATATTCATTACTTCCACATAAAGGAGACTTTATAGAAGGAGATACTGTAAAGGCAGCATATAATTTAAATCAACCATTAAGAGCTATAAATGGTGAATTATTAGATAGTATACCTACTAAAATGTTTAATTTTAATAATGCTTATGTATTAGTTGATGCTATTAAAAAAGCAGAAGATGAAGATATGTTTATACTTCGTTTCCATGAATATGCAGGAAGTAGGGCTGAAGTTAAGATAAATAGTGATTACACTATAGAAGGATGGATGGAAACAAACTTAATGGAAAAACCTATTGAAGAATTAAGAAATGAAAGTGAAATAAATGTAACCTTAAATCCATATGAAATAAAGACATTAATGATTAAGATGAAATAAAATATGTTTCAACAAATTTAAATTTATGATTTTAAAGGTAACTAATAAAATTTAGTTACCTTTATTAATAATAGAAGATTAGGGGGATTTTTATGAAAAAAACAGCACATATAATATCTCATACACATTGGGACAGAGAATGGTATTTACCATATGAAACACATCATATGATGTTAATAAAAACAATGGATACATTATTAGATACATTTGAAAAAGATCCTAATTTTAAATATTATCATTTAGATGGTCAAACAGTACTTCTTGAAGATTACTTAGAAGTTAGACCAGATAGAAAAGAATTATTAGAAAAAGTTATAAAAGAAGGACGATTAAATATAGGACCTTGGTATGTACTTCAAGATGAGTTTTTAACAAGTAGTGAATCGAATATTAGAAACTTACAGTATGGACATAAAGACTGTAAAAAATACAAAATAGATCCTTGTAGGATAGGATATTTCCCAGATTCTTTTGGTAACATGGGGCAAGCACCACAAATATTAAAGCAAGCGGGCATAGATGCCGCTGCTTTTGGTAGAGGGGTAAAGCCAACAGGATTTAACAATGAAGTAAATGTTGATGACAAGTTTGAATCACCATACTCAGAAATGTATTGGGAAAGCCCAGACGGATCAAAGGTACTAGGTATTTTATTTGCAAACTGGTATTGTAATGGTATGGAAGTACCAGTAGATGAAAAAGAAGCTAAAGTATATTGGGAAAAGAGAATAAAAGATGCTTCAAAATTTGCATCTTGTAATCATTTATTATTTATGAATGGATGTGATCATCAACCAATACAAACTGACTTATCACAAGCTATAAATCTTGCAAATAATTTATATAATGATATAGAATTTGTACATTCTAATTTTGAAGAGTATATAAAAGCATTAAAAGAAAATATGCCTAAAGACTTACAAGTTATAAAAGGAGAATTAAGAAGTCAACAAACAGATGGATGGTATACTTTAGTGAACACTGCATCATCTAGGGTTTACTTAAAGCAATGGAATAATTTATGTCAAACATTATTTGAAAAAATAGCAGAGCCAATAGCTACGATGGCTAGCCACTATGGGTATAAATATCCACATCACTTATTTGAATATGGATGGAAATCATTAATGAAAAATCATCCTCATGATAGTATCTGTGGATGTAGTGTAGATGAAGTGCATAGAGAAATGATATCTAGATTTGATAAAGCTAAAGATGTAGCAAAGTTTATAATAAATGAAAGCTTAGAATATATAAAAGCTAACATAAATACAGAAGTATTTTCTAAATTAGGAGATAATACGTATCCTTTTATAGTAGTAAATACAAGCGGATACGATAGAGCATCTATAACAGAAATTGAAATAGATATATGTAGAAAATATTTTAAAGAAGGTCATCCAACTATTATAGCAAAAGAAATGAAAAAAGTAGAGCTTCCTAAATTTAAGGTAGTAGATATAAATGGAAATAAAATAGATGCAAACATAGTTGATATGGGAATAAGATTTGGGTATGATTTACCAGATGATAAGTTCAGACAGCCATATTATGCAAGATATGTTAAAGTTGAGCTTCAAACTAAGAATATAAAATCCTTTGGGTGGGATACATATGCATTAGCCAAAGAGCATGAAAATACTGTAGAAGATAACCATATAGTAGTTGATAAAAATGTATTAGAAAATGAAAATTTAAGAGTTGAAATAAAAGAAAATGGTTCAGTAGAACTATTAGATAAAAATACTAATAAAGTGTTTAAGGATTTATGTATATATGAAAACAGTGGAGATATAGGTAATGAGTATATATACATGAAGCCAGTAGGGGAAATACCTATAACTACTAAAGATATAAAAGCAGATATAAAAGTAAAAGAAGATTTAGCATATAAAGGTGTAATAGAAATAATTCATAAATTAAATATACCAAAGAGTGCAAATGAGTTATTACTAGAAGAAATAGAAGAAGTACTAGAATTTAAGCATAGAAAATCTCAAAGAGTAGATGAAACTATAGAATTAGAAATAAAAACCACTTTAACTTTAGAAAAAAATGATAAAGGGCTAAAAATAAAGTCATCATTCAATAACGTAGCTAATGACCACAGAATGAGAATGTTATTTGCTACAGATATAGAAAGTGATGTTCACTATGCAGACTCTATATTTGAATTAGCAAAAAGAAATAATATACCTGATGAGGCTTGGGAAAATCCAAGCAACTGCCAACATCAACAAGTTTTTGTAAATGTTCATAATGAAGATTACGGACTTACAGTAGCTAATAAAGGATTAAACGAATACGAATTATTAAATGATGGAAGAAATACTATAGCAGTAACACTTTTAAGATGTGTTAGAGAACTAGGAGACTGGGGAGTATTTAAAACACCAGATGCACAATGTATAGGATACCATGAAGCAGAGTTAAAAATAATACCTCATGGTAAGAATATGTATGATTCAGCAAAAGAAGCTCATATGTATCAAATTCCATTTATCACTAAGCAAGTTGATATAAATCATGGAAAAATAAACCATGAAAACGGTTTGATGAATTTCGATGGATATGGTATAATATGGTCAACACTTAAAATGGGGAATGATTTTAATACAATATTTAGAGTTTATAATGTATCAGATAAAGATACAAGTCTAGAAATAAATAAATGTGATTTTGGCAAAGAAGTATATATATCAAATATATTAGAAAAAGAAATTAAAAGTGTCATAGATGGCAAAGTTAATTTAAGAAAGTCAGAAATATCAACTATATCAATAAGATAGAAAAAAGGTTATCTGATAGATAACCTTTTTTTGTAAATATAATATGTGGGGTGATAAAATGAAATTTGGAGATGTTTTATTAAATTTTTGTGAGTGGATTTGGAGGTTTATGATTTTAAATTTTCTATGGGTAATATTTATGGTAGCAGGTGGAGTAGTATTAGGGATAATGCCTTCTACAGTAGCAACGTTTTACATACTTAGAAAATGGATTCAGGGGAATTTTGATATGCCTATATTTAAAACATTTAAAGATATTTATAAAAAAGAATTTATAAACTCTAATAAGTGTGGATCTGTATTCTTTGCATTATTTGCATTTTTAGCTTTTGATTTAACTATTTTATATAAAATGGAAGCTATGTATTCTACCGTATTATACATTATAGTTATGACAGTACTTTTCTTTGTTAGTATATCTTTTATGTTCTTCTTTCCATTGTATGTATATTTTGAGCAAAGTAACAAAGAGTATATAAAAAATTCATTTATAATAGCATTATCGAGTCCATTTCAAACTTTATTAATATTAATCGGTCTATATATTTTATCTTATATAGTAAAAGGTAATTTAGGGTTAATGTTATTTTTCTTTATAGTTATACCGGGATATTTAATAATGCATGTATCAAATAAGAAATTTAAGCAAATTCAAAGAAGTATGTAATTATTAGGGGTGTTACAAATTGATTGCTTTATATAAAAAATATATAAGAAATAAAATTTTTAATAAAATGCTGCTTATATATTCTTTAATAACAATTGTATCTATATTTTTATTAACTAATATATTTATAAATTATCAAATTGATAATCAATTACAAAATGAATTAGATATTTATTCAGAAGTTATTTTTAATATAGAAAAAAGATTTGAAGAGCAAGATAGTATAGCTAATTCTATTGCTAATGGTATAAACACGCAACCTAAAGTAATAGAAGAAGTTAAAATACTTGTTGAAAATACATATGAAGAATATTTAAGTTATAAACTAGATAAATTTTTATCATCAAATATGAAACAAATAGATTTGAGATATTTAATAAATACAATTTTGGCAAATAGAGCTGGTTCATTAGCAGTATGTATAAATAATAAAGATAAAGAATATATAAGTGAAATAGTTTTAAATCATAATAAGTGGTATAGCTTGAAGATTGAAGAAGATACTCCTAAATATATTAGAAAAATAACTAAACCAATAAAAAGTATAGATTCTATGTATACAATAGCGTATATAGATATATATTTTGATTTAAATAGTTTAAACAATATAGTTAAGAACTCAAAGTTAAAAGGAAACTTGATGATATTTGATGAGAGTAATAATGCAATATTTAATTCTAATAAAAATATATTAAAATCAGAATTAGATTATATAAAATTACACTTAGACAAAAGTACTGTAGATAAGTTTCCTGTGGTTATGATTAAAAGAGGTGCACAAACTAGTTATAAGTATGGAACTATGATAACTCAAGAAAAGCTAGGTATTTATAAAATGAAATCTAGAATAATTTATATATCTTTAAGTTTTATAGTTATGATTTTGATAGTGACACATATTGCAATAAATCAGTATTCTAGTAAGTTGAGGAATATGATAAAAACTATTGAAAAGTTAAAACAAGGTAAGTTAGATACTAGATTTAATATAAAACAAGAAATTGATGAATTAGATATGATATCTATAAGCATTGATGAAATGAGTGAAAGTCTACAATATAATATAAATAAAAATTATATAGCGGAAGTAAAACAAAAACAAGCTGAAATAAATGCTCTTCAATCACAAATTAAGCCACATTTTTTGTATAATACTTTAGAAGTTATAAGAATGAGTGCATTATCTAGCAAAAACAAAGAAGTAGCACAAATGATATATAACTTAGCTAGTATGTTCAGATACTCTACTTATAACAATGGGAGTTTAGTAAGAATAAAAGATGAGATAAATCATAGTAAGATGTATTTGAGCTTATGCGCTACAAGATATAAGGGGATGTTAGATTATTCAATTCACGTTGATGATAAATATTTAGATTATCTAGTGCCTAAGTTTACAATTCAACCAATATTAGAAAATGCTATAAATCATGGATTAAGAAAAAGTTTTCAAGATAACTATATAAAAGTTACTATAAATGAAATAGATGAAGGAATAGAAATTAATATAAAAGATAATGGTAATGGAATGAGTGAAGAAGCTATAAGTAAAATAAAAGAAGGGCTAGAAAAGAATATCCAAAAGCAAAATTCAATTGGGCTTATGAATATAAATAGTAGATTAAAGTTAAATTTTGGAGAACAATATGGTATTTATATAAATAGCAGGATAAATGAGGGGACTACTGTAAGTATAAAAATACCAGTTTTGGGGGAAGAGGTTAACAATGTATAAAGTATATTTATTAGATGATGAACCATTTATATTAGAAGGACTTAAATATATAGTAGATTGGCAAGATTATGGATTTGAAATAGTAGGCTCTGCAAATAATGGGGATGATGGTTTAAAAGAAATTTTAACTATGGATATAGATTTAGTTATAACTGATATAATGATGCCTAAGATGACTGGCCTTGAGCTTATAGAAAATTTAATAAAGTTAAATTATCAAACTAATTTTATAGTACTTAGTGCATTTCAAGAATTTCAATATGCTAAAAAAGCTATTAGTATGGGAGCTCAAAATTACATACTAAAGCCTATAGATACAGAAGAATTAGAGAGAAGTTTAATAAATATAAAGAACAAACTAAAAGATAAAGAAAATAGAAATAAAGATAAGGAAGTTGTAAATAACAGTTTATTGCTAAAAATAATAACGGATAAGGATTATGAAAATATTGATTATTTAAAAGAAAAATTAAAATATAATGGTGAATATCGTGTAGGCATAATTGAATTAAAAAATAAAAATAAAGATATACATAAAGTATTAAAAGTAATACCAGGTATGAAAAAATATTTATATTGCATAGAAAATAAATCTAAAGCTGTATTTATAATTGATGATAAGTTTAATAATGAATATATAGAAGAACTTACTAATATTAAAAATGAAATAACGGATTTAATAAATGATATTGTATATATAAGTTTAGGTCAAATTATAAAAGATTTAAAAGATATAAATACAAGTTATGAGAGTGCAAAAGATATTAGTGAATATAAAATAATTTATCCTGATATATCTTGGATAAAAGCATATAAAGAAAAAAATAATAGAAATATAGATATAGATATAGATTTTGAAGATTTGAAATCTTTATTAATAAATAAAGATTTTACTAATGCATCTTTATACATAGAGTCAAAATTTAGTAAATTAAAACAAGATAATTTAAATCCTAAAAAAATAAAAGCGAAAGCCTTAGAAGTATTTTTAAATGTATATAACCATATCGATGAATCAAAGCTTATGAAAAATTTAAGTATATATTTAGAAAATGCTATAAATACAAATACTATTGATGAAATTCAATTAGAGCTTATAAATATGATAAAATTTATGCAGACTAAGCTAGAAAATACCCAGGAAAGTATAAGTCCTATAATTATAAAGCTTTTAGATCATATAGAGCAAAACTATCAAAAAGATTTAAATTTAAAGGAAATAAGTGATATCCTAAATATAAATTCTATATACTTAGGGCAGTTATTTCAAAAGGAAATAGGTATACTGTTCTCTGATTATATAAATAACTTTAGAATAAACAAAGCAAAGGATTTATTATCAAATACTAGTTTAAAAGCAAGTGAGATAGGTGAATTAGTTGGTTATTCTAATAAAAATTATTTTTATAGAAAGTTCAAAAGTATAGTTGGAATAACTCCGAGTGAGTGGAGAAAGTTAAATTTATAAAAAATAATAAAAAAAGTAGCATGAGCTACTTTTTTTATTATTTAAATTTTAATTTCACAAGGAAAACGTTATAAAATAATAAGATTAGTGTTGTTAATCTAATAATAGTGAACTTTAGAAAATGTTTGCCTGGTGCTAAAATATAAGTATAGAAAGGGGAGAATCATAGATGAAGAAATTTTTTAAAGATATTTGGAAGAATAGAGCATGGTTACTAATGGTTTTACCAGGTACTATATGGCTATTAATATTCTCATATTTACCAATGTTTGGTCAAATATTAGCTTTTAAAAACTTTAAGATAAGTCCTGGTGGCTTTATACAAAGTTTAATTAATAGTGAATGGGTAGGATTTGATAACTTTAAATTTTTATTTGATAGCGGAGACGCATTTCGTATAACTAGAAATACAGTAGTTTATAACTTAATCTTTATAGTATTAGGGCTTGTAGCAGCAGTTTTTGTGGCAATAATACTTAGTCAAATAACAAATAAAAGGTTAGGAAAATTATATCAAACAGGTATGTTATTCCCACACTTTTTATCATGGGTTATAGTAAGTTACTTTGTGTTTAGTTTCTTAAGTGCAGATAAAGGTATGATAAACTCTATGTTAGGTGTATTTGGTATAGAACCTATTCAGTGGTATAGTGAAACGAAATATTGGCCTTTTATATTAGTATTTATGAATGTATGGAAAGGTGTAGGATATGGTAGTATCGTATATTTAGCGGCGATAGTAGGAATTGATAAAAGTTACTATGAAGCAGCTACGATAGATGGTGCTAGTAAGTGGCAACAAATAAAGAATATAACGATCCCATTATTAGTACCATTAATGATAGTACTTACAATAATGGCTATAGGAGGAATATTCAGATCAGACTTTGGATTATTCTACCAAGTGCCAAGAAACTCAGCGATATTATATCCAGTTACAGATGTAATAGATACATATATTTATAAAGGTCTTATGAATATGGGTAACATAGGAATGAGTACAGCGGCAGGTTTATATCAATCAGTAGTAGGATTTGTATTAATTATGATAACAAACTATATAGTTAAAAAGATAGATCCAGAATACGGTTTATTCTAAATAGGGAAGGAGGAAGGCTAATTAGCCGATTATATGGAGTCTAAAATACTTGAAACAAAAACTAAAACATCTGCAAAGAAAAAAGCATACAATGAAGGCTTTACAGGTATAACAAATATAATAGCAAACATAATACTTGCAGTATTTGCAATAGCATGTGTATTTCCATTTATATTTGTTATAATTATCTCTTTAACATCAGAACAATCATTATTAGAACATGGATACTCAATATTTCCAAAAGAATGGAGCTTCGAGGCTTATAAGTATTTATTTCAATCAGGTGGAGCATTGGCACAATCATATATGGTGACTATATTAGTAACTGTATTAGGTACAATAATAAACGTAAGTATGGTATCAACTTATGCTTATGCAATATCTAGAAAAGGATTTAAATATCGTAGACAATTTACATTCTTAGTATTCTTTACAATGCTATTTGGTGGAGGTATGGTACCTTCATACATAGTAATGACTCAAGTATTAGGTCTTAAAAATACAATTTGGGCATTGATATTACCTTTAGCGTTTAACTCATTTAATATAATTGTAATGAGAACATTCTTCCAAAAATCTGTTCCAGATTCAATAATAGAGTCTGCTAGAATAGATGGAGCAAGTGAATTTAGAATATTTATAAAAATAGTTATACCACTAGCTCTTCCTGGTATAGCAACAATAGCTTTATTCTCTACATTAGCATACTGGAATGATTGGTTTAATGCAATGCTATATATTGATTATCAAAACTTAGTACCACTTCAACATATGCTAATGAAGATAGAAAAAAATATGGAGTTTATAAGACAAAATGCAATGCTAAGTGGAGCAGTTATGAATGCTCTTCCACAGGAATCAGTTAGAATGGCGATGGTAGTCATATCAACACTTCCTATAGCATGTACTTATCCATTCTTCCAAAAGTACTTTATAAGTGGGCTAACAATTGGAGGCGTAAAAGAGTAAATTATATATTAATATATTTTAAATATTATTAAACATTATTAAATAATTTATTAGGGGGATTAATAATGAAATTTAAAAAATTATCAAGTTTATTTTTAGTAATGACAATAGCATCTTCTGCTATTCTTACAGGATGTTCAAGTACAAATAAGGATTCGGCTTCTGGTTCAGCAAATGATAGTAAGGGTACAACTGAATTAATATGGTATATGATAGGTACTCCTCAACCAGACCAAGATAAGGTTATGGAAGAAGTAAATAAATATACAGCTGAGAAAATAGGAGTTACATTAGATTTAAGAATGGTAGACTGGGGTGATTATGGTCAAAAGATGCAAGTTATAACTTCTTCTGGGGAACCATTTGATATATGCTTTGCAAGTGATTATGCATTAAATGCTCAAAAAGGAGCTTACTTAGAATTAAGTGATTTATTAGAAAGCAGTGGAAAAGAATTAAAAGAAACTATAAATCCACTATTCTTAGAGGGAGCTACTATAAATGGAAAATTATATGGAATACCAGCAAATAAAGAAGTAGGTCAACAAATGGGATGGACTTATAATAAAAGAATGGCAGAAGAGGCTGGAGTGTTAGAAGATATGGAAAATGCTAAGACTTTAGAAGACTTAGAGCCAATATTAGAAAAAGTAAAAGCTAAATTCCCAGACTTAAAAATGCCAATGGCAGCTGGGGCAGGATTCTTCCCATATATGCCATATGATTATTTATTAGGAGAAAATTTACCATTTGGTATAAATTTAGAAGGTGACACTGCTAAGATAGTAAATATATACGAACAAAAAGATGTTAAAAGTACTTTAGATACATTAAGAAGATTCTACCAAAAAGGATACATACATTCACAAGCTGCAACAGATACAGATCCACATGAAATGAGTGTTGAAAACTGGTTTGTTAGAAAAGAGCAATATGCACCAGGTGCAATAGAAATGTGGTCTTCTAATGCAAAATATGATGTTGGATATAGTCCATCACACGATCCTTTAACTATAAACAATTCAGTTACAGGTTCTGTAATGTCAATATCAGCTGCATCTAAAAATCCAGAAAAGGCAATGGAATTCTTAAATTTATTAAATACTGATGAATACTTAAGAAACTTAATTGATAGAGGTATAGAAGATGTTCACTATACAACTAATGAAGATGGAACTATAACAAAAACTGAA
>CAJFPU010000038.1:0-16834 GCA_904418825.1 uncultured Romboutsia sp.
AAGAATATAGTAGCTTATAGAGAAGAAAATGGAGATTTTACTTCAAGAGCTCAGATTAAGAAAGTAAAAAGACTTGGACCACAAGCATTTACTCAATGTGCAGGATTTATGAGAATTGAAGGTGCTAAAAATCCTTTAGATAATACTGGAGTACATCCAGAAAGTTATGATATATGTAAAAATATGCTTGATATGCTTGGATATTCATTGTCTGATGTTGAAAGCAAAAATATAACAGATATTGATTCTAAAGTTGAAGCTATAGGTATAAAAGAATTAAGTAATAAACTTCAAGTTGGAGAAGTTACTTTAAAAGATATAATAGCTGAAATTAAAAAGCCTGGAAGAGACCCTAGAGAAGAAGGAATAAAGCCTATATTAAGAACTGATGTATTAAAGATAGAAGATATTAAAGAAGGAATGATACTAAAAGGAACTATAAGAAATGTAGTTGACTTTGGTGCATTTGTTGATATTGGGATAAAGAATGATGGATTAGTACATAAATCTGAAATGAGTAAGGGATATGTAAAGGATCCTATGACAATTGTTACTGTAGGAGATATAGTTGACGTAAAAGTTATAGGAGTTGATATGAATAAAAAGAGAGTAGCTTTATCTATGAAAATATAGTTAGAGCAAAGGAGATAAAGATGATACTTATAAAAAATGGAACAATTAATACAATTACTAATGGAATAATAAAAGGTGATATTTTAATAGAAGATAAAAAAATAAAAGAAATAGGAGAAAATTTAGAAATACCTCAAGATGTTAAAGTAATAGATGCAGAAGGTAAACTAGTTTTTCCTGGATTCATAGATGCACATACTCATTTAGGACTATGGGAAGATGGAATGGGATTTGAAGGTGCTGATGGAAATGAAGAAACAGATCCTATAACTCCACATCTTAATCCAATAGATGGAATAAACCCTATGGATAATACATTTAAAGAGGCTAGAGAAGGTGGAATTACATCAGTATGTACTACACCTGGAAGTGCAAATGTAATGGGTGGAGAATGTATAGCTATAAAGACATATGGAAAAAGAATAGATAAAATGGTTATAAAAAATCCTGTTGCATCAAAAATAGCTTTTGGGGAAAATCCAAAATCTTGTTATGGTAGAGATGAAAAAATGCCACAAACGAGAATGGCAATAGCGGCTCTTTTAAGAGAACATTTAAAAAAAGCTGAAGAGTATCTAGAACAAATTGAATTATATATGGAACATGAAGACCATGATAAACCAGAATATGATATGAAAATGGAAAGCTTATTACCTGTTTTAAGAGGAGATATACCTTTTAAAGTTCATGCTCATAGAGCAGATGATATATTTACAGCTATAAGAATAGCGAAAGAATTTGATATAAAACTTACATTAGACCATTGTACAGAAGGTCATTTAATAGCAGATGAACTTGCAGAAGAAGGTTACCCTGTAATAGTTGGACCATCTTTATCAGAAAGATCTAAAATAGAGTTAAGAAACTTAACTTTTAATACTCCAGGTATACTTTCAAGTGAAGGATTACAAGTATCTTTAACTACAGATCATCCAGTAATACCGGTGCAATATCTGCCTGTATGTGCAGGAATAGCTGTAAAGCATGGTATGAAAAAAGAAAAAGCACTAGAAGCAATAACTATAAATCCAGCTAAGACTTTGGGTATAGATGAAAGAGTTGGATCTATAGAAGTTGGTAAAGATGCAGATATAGTTATATGGGACAATGATCCACTTGAATTACAAAGTAATGTATTAGTTACTATAATGGATGGTAAAATTGTATATGAAAGATAAGTTTTAATATATTTTTTTAGTTTAAGAAAAATATGTATTTAACTATTTTGTAGATATTTAGCTCAAATGAATCAAATTTTCTTATTGAAAATTTTAGATTACTTTATTACTATATAGATATAAGGAAAATTAAATAGCGAGAAAGATCTTCGGGGCAGGGTGTAATTCCCTACCGGCGGTATAGCCCGCGAGCTACTTATGTAGCATGATTTGGTGAGATTCCAAAGCCGACAGTATAGTCTGGATGAGAGAAGAATAGTAAATTTTTTGTAATGTGTATTTTTATGCATTTTATGTATATTATATAACTTTTACTCAAAAAATAAGCTCGAAGATAGATCTCTTCGAGCTTTTATTTTTTCCTAATAAATTAAATTAGGAGGAGTACAAAATGCAACAAACTATGAAAGAAACTAAACTTTTATCAACATCAACACTTGTAAAGATATCAATACTATCAGCAATAGGATATATACTTATGTTTATATCAATTCCATTGCCAATGTTATTCCCAAATTTTCTAAAAATAGATATATCAGATTTACCAGCATTATTAGGAGGTATATCATTAAGCCCTATGGCAGGTGTTACTATAGCATTTCTTAAAAACTTACTTCAATTTTTAACGGGGATGTCATCAACAAGTGGAGTAGGAGAATTTGCTAACTTTTTAATAGGCGGATCTTTTGTTTTTATAGTTTCATATATATACTCTAAAAAGAGAGAGTTATCAGGAGTAATTATAGGACTTATAAGCGGAATGATAATAATGACTATAGTAGGATGTGTATCTAATTACTTTATAATATTACCTTTTTATGAGAAAATAGGATGGCCAATAGATGCTGTAGTTGCTATGGGTTCAGCTATAAATCCAATTATAGATAGCAAAATGAGTTTTATAATATGGATGATAGCTCCATTTAATATATTAAAGTCTGGGTTAATATCTTTATTAACATTACCTATGTATAAGAAAACAGAAAAGATTTTAAATAGATTTAAGTAAACAAATACCAAGTACTTTAAAAAGTACTTGGTATTTTTAATTAAACGTATATATTATGAGTAAGATAAGATTTAAGAAAATAATATAATAAATATAAATTTTGATGTTAATTAATATAATAAAGAGCACTTACTTTCCGATAGTAAGTGCTTTAGGGGGAATAAGGAATATTTTGATTTTTGGGGGAGTAAATATCCCTTGTATCTTAAGTATGGTCATATAATTGTAATTATATACATAATTTTAAAAAAATTATTTAAAGTATATTATCAATATAGAAAATGTAAAAAGATTTTAAAGATATATGAGTATTTTTAAAACTATCAATAGGTTTATTTAATTTATATTTTAATCAAATAGTATTAAATAATAGTATGAACATAAATTAGAAATACTTTATAATAATAAAATGTTATACTATAATAATATCTAGTTGATAATTATACTAAAGAAGATTCGTAATTTAATGGAGATGAAAGTAATGGTTAAAATATATTTAGAAGATGAAAATAAAACTAAAGAAATCGGATATAAATTAGGAAACTTACTTGTACCAGGAAGTGTAATATGCTTAATCGGAGATTTAGGTGCAGGAAAAACTACAATGACTCAAAGTCTTGCTAAAGCACTAGAAGTAGATGATTATATAACAAGCCCAACATTTACAATAGTAAATGAATATGAAGGAAAAATGCCTTTATATCATTTTGATGTATATAGAATTGGTAGTAGTGATGAAATGTATGATATAGGATATGAAGAGTATATAAATGGTGAAGGTGTATGCATCATAGAATGGGCAAACTTAATAGAAGATATACTTCCAGATGAATATTTACATATAGAGTTAAAATATAAAGATATGTCTAGAGAAATGATATTAAATCCAGTTGGAGAAAAATACGAAAAAATAGTTGAGGAGCTGACAAAATAATGAAGGTTTTAGGTATAGATACATCTTCATTAGCTACAAGTGTGGCTGTTATAGAAGATAATAAGTTAATATGTGAATATACAATAAACACTAAAAAAACACATTCTCAAAAGCTTATGCCAATGATAGAGAATATGCTAAATATAAGTGATTTAAATATAAATGAGATAGATTTAATAGCGGTATGCGAAGGTCCAGGATCATTTACAGGATTAAGAATAGCTATGGCAACAGCTAAAGCAATAGCACATGTAAATAACTTGCCTATAGTAGGTGTAAATTCAGTAGAACTATTAGCAGGAAATATGAATTTATGTGATAAAAAGATATGCTCTATATTAGACGCTCAAAGAACTCAAGTTTATATGGGTCAATATAAATTTGATAATAATAAGTTAGTTGAATTAAAAGGTGTAGATGTAATTGAAATAGATGAACTTATAGAAGAATTAAAAAATACTAATGAAGATTGGATTATAGTTGGAGAAGCTGTATACAAATATGAAGATAAGCTTAAGAATATAGATAATATACATATACCAGCACCATCTCATAATGTAAGTAAGGCTAGTAGCTTATGTTCAATAGCAATAGATAAGTATAATAATAATATAGATGTTTATGATTGCTATAGTATAAATCCATTATATATAAGAAAATCTCAAGCAGAAGTTCAATATGATGAAAAAATGAAGAGGTTAAATGATGGAAAATAATATAGTTATAGAGCAAATGACATCTAAAGATATTGATGGAGTTTTTGAAGTTGAAAAAAATTGTTTTGAACATCATTGGTCTAAGGATGCATTCAAAAAAGAATTAAATAATGATGTTGCAAGATATTTAGTAGCCAAAGTAGATGGGAAAATTGTTGGATATGTTGGTATATGGTTTGTAATGGATGAAGGTCATATTACAAATGTTGCTGTTCATAGTGATTATAGAGGAAGAAAAATCGGAGATAAATTAGTACAAGCTTTAGTAGAGCTTTGTAGAGAAAATAAGATAGTATCAATGACATTAGAAGTTAGAGTTTCTAACATAGTAGCACAAAATCTTTATAAAAAATATGGATTTAAGCTAGCAGGAATAAGAAAAGAATATTACAGCGATAACAAAGAAGATGCCATGATAATGTGGAATGATATAAAGGTGGTGTAAATATGAAAGACATAATAACATTAGCTGTTGAAAGTAGTTGTGATGAAACATCTGTTGCGGTTTTAAAAAATGGAAGAGAAGTTTTATCAAATATAATAAATACTCAAGTTGATTTACATAAAAAATTTGGGGGTGTAGTACCAGAGGTTGCATCAAGAAAACATATAGAAAATATAGATGTAGTATTACAAGAAGCTTTAGATAAAGCTAATATTACATTAGATGATATAGACCATATTGCAGTAACTTATGGACCGGGATTAGTTGGTGCATTATTGGTTGGATTATCTCATGCTAAAGCACTTTCATTTACTTTAAATAAACCTTTAGTTGGAGTTAATCATATAGAAGGACATGTAAGTGCTAATTATATAGAACATAAAGATTTAAAACCACCATTTATAACTTTAATAGTATCTGGAGGGCATACTCATTTAGTAGAAGTAAAAGATTACGGAGAGTATGAAATATTAGGTAGAACAAGAGATGATGCATCTGGAGAAGCATTTGATAAAATAGCTAGATCTATGGGATTAGGATATCCAGGTGGACCGATAGTTGATAAACTAGCTAAGCAAGGTAATAAAAAAGCCATAGACTTCCCAAGAGCGTATTTAGATGAAGGATATGACTTTAGTTTCAGTGGATTAAAATCAGCAGTTTTAAATTACTTAAATGCTAAGAAAATGAAGAAGGAAGAAATAGTTGTTGAAGACGTTTGTGCATCTTTCCAAGAAGCAGTTGTTGAAGTATTATCTCAAAAAGCTATAAAAGCAGCTAAGGAAAAAGGATATAATACTATAACTCTTGCTGGAGGAGTTGCATGTAACTCAGCTCTTAGAGATAAGCTTACTGAATTAGGTGAACAAAATAATATAGATATAAAATATCCATCTCCAGTTTTATGTACGGATAATGCAGCGATGATAGGTTGTGCAGGTTATTATAGTTATTTAAATGGAAGAAGAGATGATATGAGTTTAAATGCTGTTCCTAACTTAAGAATAGGTCAAAAATAAACTTATAATAGTTATAAAATATAATAAAAAAATCCTATATCTTAAATTTAAGATATAGGATTTTTTTACTTAAAAAATGATATCTTGAGCAACGGATGTATCCGTAGCGGTAGCAAGGATATATCGTTGGCGATATGAAATGTTTCGCCGACACGTCGCTTAAGCAAAGCGAATTTTTTAATTGATTTCTTTAACAATATTATTAGCCCATTTTTTAGATAATGCTCTAGGTACACCAAATATAAATTTAGCAATTTCTTCAGAATAACTAAGAAGAACTAGAATATATATAGGAGCACCTTTAATAGCAGCTAAGAAAGTAAGAGGAATAGAAACAAACCACATACATCCTAATTCTAAGAATAAAGCATATTTTGTATCTCCGCCACTTCTTAATATACCTATTACAATAAGAGTATTAAATGCCCTTAAAGCTAACATTATACCCATTATAAAGAATATTTTTGTCATATCAGATGCTAAATCGCTTGATACACTAAACATTTTTAATAATATAGGAATATTTAATATTAATAAACCACCACAAATTAGTCCTACTATAACTACTAATTTAGAAAACTTCTTGGCATAAGTTATAGCAGTATCTATTCTATCAGCACCTAGTTCATTACCTAGCATAATAGATGCACCAATACCGATACAAACAGAAGTTATAATAAAGAAATTACCTGTACTTGTAGCTATTTGGCTAGCAGCTATTGCTGAAGTACCAGCTTTTGAATAAGCTACAGAATATAAAATAGTACCAATTGCCCATGTAGTATCATTTATAAATATAGGTAAAGTTTTTGATATAAAAGTATGGACAAAATCTTTATCTATAAGTTTAAAGTCTTTAAAAGTAAATTTTAATACATAATCTTTTTTAATAAAGTACACATAGACAATTATTAAAGAAAATTCAAACATTCTAGCTATAACGGTAGCTAAAGCTGCACCCTTAACCCCTAAAGCAGGAAAAGCAAAGTTACCAAATATTAAGCAATAGTTTAAAAATATATTAACTACTAAAGCAATAGAACTACATATCATACCAAGTTTTGGGTTTCTAACACTTCTAGATCCCATACTAAATACAGTACTAATTGCTATAAGTGGATAACAAAATATTATTATACTAAAATATTCTTTACATAATCTAACGACTTCAGGGTCTTTAGAGAAAGTATTTATAATATTAGTTGGAAATGCTGTTGCTAGAAATACAAATATAATACTAAGACCAACTGATAATAAAACAGTGAAGCTAGTAGTTTTTTTTATATTATTTCTATCATTTTTTCCATAAAATTGAGATATAAATACTCCTGAACCACCAACTATTCCGGATAATGCCATATTAAATAAAAAGAAATACTGATTTGCAACACCTATTGAAGCTACAGACTCTTCACCTAAACTACTTATCATAACAGTATCTATTATATTTACAGATGTAGATATAAGTTGTTGTATTATTATTGGGATACATAAGGAGATAAGTAATTTATAAAATCTTTTATTATTATCATTTAAGGAAAATAATCCTTTCATGTAATCACCTCTTTTTATAAATTTTTATGATATAAATAATAGCATAATAATGCTTTTATGTAACTATATAAAAATTACAATATAAAAAAGACCTCGTAATAATTTTATATTATTTCGAGATCTTTTTTGCTACATTAGAGACTCCCATTCTTCGTAAAGTGCTGATAATTTTTCTTCTAGACTAGCTTTTTGCTGGCTAACATCTTTAGATTTTTCTGGATTAGAGTAAACTTCTTCCTGACATAAAAGAATGTCCATTTCTTCTATTTTAGCTTCAGTTTCTTCTATTTCTTTTTCTATGTTTTGGCGCTTAACTCTATTTTTTTTCTCAGCTTCTCTTTGTTCTCTTTCTTTCTTTTTTTCTTCTTTAAGTTGAGTTTTTGTTTTTTCTTCTATTACTTCAACATTATTCATTTCTTGAACTTGTTTTTTCTTTTCTATATAGTAATCATAATTTCCAAGATATTCAGTGATTCCATTCTCATCTAAAACTAATACTTTATCTACAACTGTATTTAAGAAATATCTATCATGAGATATTGTAAATATAGTTCCTGTATAACCAGATAAAGCTTCTTCAAGAACTTCTTTAGAGTCTATATCTAAGTGATTTGTAGGTTCGTCTAGTAACAATAAGTTTGCATTAGATAATATAAGTTTAAGTATAGCTACTCTAGCTCTTTCACCACCGCTTAAAGTTGAAATCTTTTTAAATACTTCTTCTCCTTCAAATAAAAATGCACCTAACATACTTCTTAAATCTGTTTGAGTCAAATGTTTATTATCTTCCCAAATTTCATCGATAATAGTGTTATCTAGAGTAAGTGTTTTTTGTTCTTGGTGGAAATAAGATACATTAACATTAGTTCCAAATTTTATATTTCCAGATAAAGGTGCAATTTCATTCATAATTATCTTAAATAAAGTTGATTTTCCAATACCATTAGCACCTATAAGAGCAACTTTTTCTCCACGGTATATATCTAAATTAAGATCTTTAAATAAAATTCTTTCTCCGTATCCCATAGATATATCTCTTAATTGTAAAACATCATTACCACTAGTAACAGAAGGGTTAAATTCTATTCTAGCTTTTTTTCTATAAGCTTCTGGTTTATCTAATACATCAATTTTTGCTAAAGCTTTTTCTTTACTTCTAGCTCTTTTTAAATGTTTTTCTCGACCAAAAGCTTTAAGTCTTTCTATTGATTCTTCTTGTTTCTTTAAATCCTTTTGTTGATCTTCAAATTTCTTTAATTCTAATTCTTTTTCTATAGCTGAAGCCTTGATAAAATCAGAATAATTACCCTTGTAAGTTTTTAATTTCTTATTATGGATTTCGAAAATTCTATTGACAACTTGGTCTAAGAAGTATCTATCATGTGAAATTAAAATTACAGTACCTTTATATTGCTTTAAGAAAATTTCTAACCATTCTATAGCCTCCGAGTCAAGATGGTTAGTAGGCTCATCTAATAAAAGTAAGGTAGGTTTCTTTAAAAGAAGTTTACCTAATAAAACTCTGGTTTTTTCTCCACCAGAAAGAATACTAATAGGTTTATTCATATCTTCATCACTAAAACCTAAACCTTTTAAAACTCCTTTAGCTTCTGATTTATATCCGTATCCATTCATATCAGAGAATTCTTCCAACTTATTAGAGTATTCATTCATAAGTTTTTCTAGAGCAATAGAGTTTATATTAGAGCTTTCTTCAGAGATTTTATGTTCTAAATCTCTTAGATATTTTTCCATATCAATTACATCTTTAAAAACCTCAAGAACTTCTTCAAGGATTGTATTTTCAGAATGGAAATTTGTATTTTGTTCTAAATATCCAATCTCACAATCTTTAGAAGTATAGATATCTCCGCTATCATAACCATATATTCCAGAAATTATTTTAAATAGAGTAGTTTTTCCCGTACCATTAACCCCAATTATACCGACTTTATCGCATTCATTTACTGTGAAATTTACGTTTTCTAATACAGAATCTATTCCAAAACTTTTATTTAAGTTATTACAAGACAAAACAATCATAAATTTCTACCTCCTTAAACTACCTAAAATTATAATGTTTTGGTATAATATAATCAAGGATATATATATTTTGTTTTGGGAAATATAAAAGAATAGTAAATATTAACTATCAGGAGGTGAGAAGATGGCAGAAAAAAACATATCTATGGCAGTAATAAGAAGATTACCTAAATATCATAGATACTTAGGTGATTTATTAGATAAAGATGTTCAAAGAATATCTTCTAAAGAATTAAGTGATATAATAGGATTTACAGCATCTCAAATCAGACAAGACTTAAATAATTTTGGTGGATTTGGACAACAAGGATATGGATATAATGTAGAGGCTTTACATAAGGAAATTGGTAATATACTAGGTCTAAACAAGATATACAAATCAGTACTTATAGGAGCTGGAAACCTTGGTCAAGCTATAGCTAACTATGCTGGATTCAGAAAATCAGGATTTGAAATTAAAGCATTATTTGATGCTAACCCTAGAATGATCGGATTAAAAATAAAGGATTTTGAAGTATTAGACTCAGAAAACTTAGAATCTTTTGTTAAAGAGAATGATATTGATATTGCAATATTATGTATACCTAAAAATGGAGCACAAGATATTGTTGACAGATTAGTAAAGGTAGGAGTAAAAGGTATTTGGAATTTTGCCCCTATAGATTTAGAAGTTCCTAAAGGTGTAATAGTAGAAAATGTAAATTTAACAGAGAGTTTATTTACATTATCATATTTAATGAAAGAAAATGAATAAATAAAAAAAGCTATCTTTAATGAATAAATTTACATATAAGATAGCTTTTATTTTTATTATTCTGGTTGAGGAGCATCAACAGGACAAACTGCTGCACAAGAACCACATTCTATACAAGTGTTTGCATCTATAACATATTTGTCGTCTCCTGCAGATATACATTCAACTGGACATTCAGCTTCGCAAGCACCACAGCTTATACAAGCATCGTTTATTATGTAAGCCATTGTAAAATTCCCCCCTTATCATAAATTTAAGATAATTATACCAAAAAAAGAGTATATATACAATTGATTTATTGTATATGATATTTATTTATATAGTGTTCTTATTAAATTTTATAAATTATTACGAACATATTGAATAAAATTTTTAACTGCTGGAGCTAAAAATATATTTTTCATATAAGCTAAATATAATTGTCTAGTACATTTAGGATTATTCACCATACTTCGTAAAATATAAAAAACGATAAATAATTAATAAATGATATATTTAAGGGTTTTAACATAGTAACTATAATATAAAAAACTATTATGTGATAAATTATTATTATGAATATAAAACAATAGGAGATAAATTCATGAGTAATGTTGTTCAAGTAAAAGAATTAAGACTAGGTGAAGGGGTACCTAAAATATGTGTACCATTAGTAGGAAAAACTAATAAACAAATAATGGATGAAGCTAAATATTTAAAAACATTAAAGTTAGATTTAGTGGAATGGCGTGTAGACCACTATGAATATGTAGAAGATTTAAACAAAGTAAAAGAAGTTTTAAAACAACTTAGAGAAGAAATAAAAGATTTACCTATACTATTTACTTTTAGAAGTAAAAAAGAAGGTGGAGAAAAGGAAGTTTCTATTGAGTATTATATAGAATTAAATAAAGAAATAGCTACTACGAAAATGGTAGATTTAATAGATGTTGAATTATTTACAGGAGATGAGGCTGTAAGATATATAGTAACTCATGCTCATAACAATAACGTTAAAGTTGTAATGTCTAATCATGATTTTGATAAAACACCTGATCAAAAAGAAATCGTTAACCGTCTTTGTAAAATGCAAGATTTAGGAGCTGATTTACCTAAAATAGCAGTTATGCCAAATAGTGCAAAAGATGTATTAACATTATTATGTGCAACAGATGAAATGGTAACAGAACATGCAAAAAGACCAATAATAACTATGTCTATGGGTGGTACTGGTTTAGTAAGTCGTATATCAGGAGAAACTTTTGGTTCTGCACTTACATTTGGAGCAGCTAAAAAAGCTTCAGCACCAGGTCAAATAGCAGTACAAGATTTATATGAAGTATTAAATTTAATACACAAAAGCAGATAATTAGGTTTATAAATATATATTTTTTAAATAAGAAAATTCAGTAACTATAAATTTATCTATAGAAATCTTCAAGAAATAAAAATAACAATAATTATTTTTAATTTACTTGGAGGGATTTACATGAAAAGATTTGATAAAGATGTTGATATAGATGAAAAAATAATAGAGTTAAAGTTAGCTATGAAAAATATATAAATAATATTAGATTATACAAAATATATTCTGTTGCATTTATATTGACAATCATCATAAAAAAGTACATAAATATAGTATTTATGTTAGTAAATATCTTAATATCTATAAATTTCTTTACTTATAAATGTAATTGATATATAATATTTATTAAGAATGTATTTTTAGGTGATACATTGGATAAAATAATTAATTTAATTAATTACAAAATAAATATTTATGCAAGATGTAAATTTAAAAATTATTATTAAATATTAAAATAATTCAGTTAAATTATTAATATAAGGATACTATATAAATTAAAAAAATAGATTACAAAATAGTTACAATTAAAAATTTACAAAAATCTTGTGTATTAGTATTTTATCCTAAATGATAATAACACCTATAAAAATAACACATAATTATATTTATGGTTAATTTTTGGAGGGAGAAATATTATGAAGAGAAAAATATTAGTACCAATGTTTGCATCAGTAATGGCATTATCAATGAATACAGTAGCAAACGCAGATCAAATAGAAAACAATGAAAATGATAAAAATTCAGATAGAACTTTAGATTTAGGAGAATACCAAGAAGTTACATATAAAACAGCAGTTATTAAAGATGGAGTTGCTGTAAAGATAAGAAAAAGTGGAGATGTTCAAACTGTTGCTTATACAGGAGACGAGTTTAAAGTCATAGGAACTCAAGATGAATGGATTAAAGTAGCTTTAGAAGATGGAGATGGATGGCTAGCTGCTAGATATGTTGATATAAAAGAATCAATTGGATATACTACAGTAGAAAAGGTAAACTTTAGAACAGAAGCAAACACTGATTCTGAAATAATAAAAGAGTTAGAATTAGGTTCTACAGTAAAAGTATTAGAAGTAAATGAAAGTTGGTTAAAGGTTAAAAAAGGTGAAGATGAAGGGTATATAAGATCACTTTATGTATCAGATGAAGCACCAGTTATAGAAGAAGAGGAGTCAGTAGTTGTTAATGAAACTCAAGTTTCTAACACTCAAAATAACAGTAATCAATCTTCTTCAAGTTCTAATAATTCATCAAGTAGCAGTAATGGACAAACTCAAAATAGCAATAGTTCATCAAGCTCTAGTAACTCTTCAAATAGTAGCAATGGGCAAACTCAAAAGCCTGTACAAAATAACGATAATTCATACAATCCGCCAGCGTCTAGTACATCATCTGTACAAGCGGTTTTAAATTTAGCTTATTCTAAAATAGGATGTCCATATGTTTGGGGAGCAGAAGGTCCAAATTCATTCGATTGTTCTGGATTTACATCTTATGTATTTAGAAATGCAGTTGGAGTAAGTTTACCTAGAACATCTAGTGCTCAGTCTGGATACGGAAAAACTGTAAGTAAGTCAAACTTACAAGCAGGAGATTTAGTATTTTTCAATACTAGTGGTAAAGGAGTTAGCCACGTTGGTATATATGTTGGTGGAGGAAAGATGGTACATGCACCTTCATCTGGAAAAACAGTTAGTGTAACTAGTATAAACTCATCTTACTATAGTTCAAGATTTGTTACAGCTAAGAGAGTTTTATAATAAAATATAAGAATCCACCTATAAAAATAGGTGGATTCTTTATGTTAAAGTGGAATAAATTGGTGTAAAATATGTTGACTTTATAAAAAAAAGGTGTTAATCTACTATCAGAATATAAAATTATATTATAAAAAAAACTTTTAAATTTAGTCCAGAGAGGCTAAAAAAGGAGGAAATAATATGTTATTAAAAGGAAGAAATTTAATCAAATCAGAAGACTTTTCTGTTGAAGAAATAGATCAAATATTATCATTATCTCAAAATATAATTGAGAACCCATCAAAATATTCTCGTGTATGTGAAGGTAAATTATTGGCTACTTTATTTTATGAGCCATCAACAAGAACAAGGTTAAGCTTTGAATCAGCTATGTATAGATTAGGTGGAAGTGTTGTAGGTTTTTCTGAACCTAATTCATCATCAGTTTCAAAAGGTGAATCATTAGGAGATACAATTAGAACAGTATCATGTTATGCAGATGCAATAGTAATGAGACATCCAGTAGCAGGCTCAGCTAAAGAAGCAGCAAAATACACAGAAATACCTTTTATAAATGCAGGAGATGGAGGAAATCAACATCCAACACAAACACTTACCGATTTACTTACTATAAAATCCCTAAAAGGAAGTTTAGAAAATCACACAATAGGATTATGTGGAGATTTAAAAAATGGAAGAACAGTACACTCTTTAGTAAAGGCTATGTCTAGATATAAAGGAATTAAGTTTGTATTTATATCTCCAGACGAATTAAAGATGCCAGAGTATATAAAAGAATCTATACAAGAGCAAGGACACGCATATTATGAAACAAATAACTTAGATGAAGTTATAGGAAGTTTAGATATTTTATATATGACAAGGGTACAAAGAGAAAGATTTGAGAATCAAGAAGAATATGAGAAATTAAAAAATTACTATATATTAAATAAATCGAAAATGCAAAATGCTAGAGAAGATATGCTTGTTATGCATCCATTACCAAGAGTAAATGAAATAGATGTAGATGTAGATAACGATAAAAGAGCAGTATACTTTAAACAGGCTAAGTATGGAATGTTTGTAAGAATGGCATTAATAATGAAGCTTTTAGGAGTTGAAGAAGTTCAAAATTCTTTAGAAGAAGTAGCTATAGATTATATTTAAATTTAGACGAAACGCATGATGACAAGGGGAGAATTAATATGTATAAAGTAATTGAAAATAGATACGTAGGGGAAGATATGTACCTTATGAGAGTTGAAGGTAAATTTGAAGGTAAGATGGGTCAATTTTATATGCTGAGAGCATGGGATAAATTTCCGCTTCTTTCAAGACCGATAAGTATACATGATATAGATGATAATAGTATAAGCTTCCTATATAAAGTTGTAGGAGAAGGAACTCAAATACTAAGCAAAGTAAAAACAAATGAAACTATAAAGTTAGAAGGTCCATATGGAAACGGATATGAAAAGGTTGAAGGTAAAGTGGCTTTAGTAGGTGGAGGAATCGGAGTAGCTCCATTATACTTAGTTGCTAAGAATATAGAAAATTGTGATGCATATTTAGGGTTCAGAAAAGAAGCAATATTAGAAGAAGAATATAAAGCAGTTTGTAAAGAAGTTCATATAGCTACAGGTGATAAATTTGTAACTGATATTTTAGATGTTGAAAAATATGATTATATATTAACTTGTGGGCCAACACCTATGATGGAAAAATTAGTTAAAATGACAGAGGAAACTAATACTAAGATAATGGTATCTTTAGAAAATCATATGGCATGTGGAGTTGGAGCATGTTTAGTATGTACATGTAAAACACAGTTTGGAAATAAGAAAACATGTAAAGATGGGCCTGTATTCTGGGGAGAGGACGTGATATTTAATGGCTAATTTAGGTGTAAAATTCGGGAACATCGATTTTAAAAATCCTGTTGTTATGGCTTCGGGAACTTTTGGGTTCGGAAAAGAGTATAATGAAATTTATGATATACAAAAATTAGGTGGAATAAGTAGCAAAGGTCTTACTTTAGAAAAAAGAGATGGAAATAAAGGTATGCGAGTATGGGAAACTCCGTCTGGTATGATGAATAGCGTTGGACTTGAAAATCCTGGTGTTCAAGGATTTATAGATAATGAATTACAATTTTTTAAAGATTTAAACTTAGTAAGAATAGCTAATTTAGGTGGATCAACACTAGATGATTATGTAAAAGGGGCTGAACTTTTAAATAATCAACATATAGATATGATAGAGTTAAATATATCTTGTCCAAATGTAAAAGCTGGTGGAATGGCATTTGGTATAAAAAATGAAGTTGCAAGAGAGGTAGTGAGAGCAGTTAGAAAGGTTACAGATTTACCTCTTGTAGTTAAATTATCGCCTAATGCGGAAGATATAGTTGGAATGGCTAAAGTATGTGAAGAAGAAGGTGCCGATGGGATATCACTTGTAAACACATTTAAAGCAATGGCTATAGATATACATAAGAGAAAGCCAGTATTTGAAAATATATATGCAGGTTTATCTGGTCCGGCTATAAAGCCAATAGCTCTTAGAATGGTTCATGAAGTATGTAAAAATGTAAGTATACCTGTTATGGGAATGGGTGGAATAACTACAGCCGAAGATGCTATAGAGTTTATAATGGCTGGAGCAACGTGTGTTCAAGTTGGAACTTCAAACTTTATAAATCCTAAGATAGGTCTAGAAATAATAGATGGAATAAAAGCTTTCATGGAAAAAGAATGTATAGAAAGTTTAGATGAAATTAGAGGAATATTATAATAAATTAAAATAAACATATGAAAACTTGGGAGGATATATTTATGAGTAAAGTAGACGTAGTAGAAATATTAAAGAAAAGTGATGCATTATTAGATGGGCACTTCTTATTATCTTCAGGGAAGCACAGTAATAGATATGTACAATGTGCAAAGGTATTAAGATTTCCTGAATATGCAGAGCAAGTATTAAGTACGGTAGTTGAACAAATAAAAGATTTAGATATAGATTTAGTAGTAGGACCTGCAATGGGTGGAGTTATAGTTTCTTATGAATTAGGAAGACAATTAAATAAAGAAACTGTATTTACTGAAAGAAAAGATGGTGTGATGGAGCTTAGAAGAGGATTTGAAGTTAAGCCTGGAGCTAAAATAATAATAGCAGAAGATGTTGTAACTACTGGAAAATCAACTATAGAAACTAAAGAGGCTTTAGAAAAATTAGGTGGAGAAGTTATAGGTGTAGCTTGTATAGCAAATAGAACTTCTAAAGATATAGGAATGCCTATATATAGTGCAATAAAGTTAGATATACAAGTTCATGATGCTGATGAGTGCCCTTTATGTAAAGAAGGTAAAATAGAATTAGTTAAACCTGGAAGTAGAGAGTTTAAAGAACTTGGAATGTAATTAAATATAAATATAAATTTATAAAAGGACTTAGTAATAGCTAAGTCCT
>CAJFPU010000038.1:16882-27806 GCA_904418825.1 uncultured Romboutsia sp.
TATATTTATATTATTAATAAAATTACTTACTAATATCTAATAAATAACTTTTAAACTCTTTTAAAAATACCTCAGTAGCTTTTGTAACATTTATATTTTTAGGTAAAATATAAGAAAAACTACGATAATAAGATTTATCTAATTCTATAGTAATTAATTCCTTATTTTTAGCTGCAGGATGAGCCACGAAATTAGAAATTATAGTTATACCAAGACCATTTCTAACAGCCTCTTTAACAGCATAATTACTACCTAAAATCATTAAATTTTTGGGAGTTATTTTGTTTGAATTTAAAAATAGATTTAGATATTCTCTAGTTCCAGATCCTTCTTCACGAGCTACCCAATTTTGATTTTGTAATAGATCGAAATTAAATTTGTTATTAATCCAATAAGAATTATAAGGAACTGCCAAAACCATTTTATCTTCTGATAAATACTCTTGATTAAAATTAGAATAAGATGATATACCTTCTATAAATCCAATATCTAAAGTTAAATCTCTTAAATTTTCAGCAATTATTGTGGTATTTTCAATAAGTAAATCAACTTCTATATCTGGATATTTCTCACGAAAAAGAGTAAGAAACTTAGGTAGAATATATTCTCCGATAGTTAAGCTAGCACCGACCTTTATAATTCCTTTTATAGAGTCTGAAATATTTCTAACTTCCATATATGTAGTATCTAAAATATGTAGAATTTCTTTTGCTCTATTATAAAGTTTGTAACCATTTTCTGTTATAACAATTGATTTATGTTTTATAGATCTATTAACTAGAGTTACTCCATAATAATTCTCTAAATTTTTTATATGTGTGCTAACACTTGGTTGAGATAGGTTTAAATATTCACCAGCTTTTGTAAAGTTTTTGTACTCTACTACAGCGATAAAAGTTTTTAGCTCTTCAAACAATATAATACCTCCTAAAATTGATGTTATGTATATACATATTATACATTTAAGTATTGAAAATATTAATATATATTATAGAAATTTATATATAAAAAGAAATACTAGGAATGTATATAGTTACATCCCTAGTATTTCTTTTATTTTATCACATAATATATCTAAATGTTCTGGATTGTTTATTAAATCGACTTCGTTTATATTAACATATAAAACAGGAGATTGGTCATATTCAGCAATCCATTTTTCATATCTATTGTAAAGATTTTTCCAGTATTCTATATCAACTGTTTTCTCCATATCACGACCTCTAAGATTTATTCTATGGATTATAGAATCTAAAGAACCATCAAGATATATCATTAGGTCAGGTCTTCTTAAATAAGGAACCATATCATTAAATAAATCTCTATAAGTTATATAATCTCTTTTAGTCATTTTTTTATTATCATATAGATTTCTAGCGAATATTTCTACATCTTCGTATATACTTCTATCTTGGATATTATTTAATCCATTACTGTCTATTTCTTTTTGTTGTTTAAATCTTTGAGCTAAGAAGTATAATTGTAAGTGGAATCCCCATTTTTCTTGATCTTTATAAAAGTCTTCTAAATATGGGTTACCATCAACTTTTTCATAATGTGCTTCAAATCCAAGTCTTTCTGCAACTAATTTAGTTAAAGTTGATTTACCAGCACCAACATTACCAGCAACTGTTATAAATAAATCTCTATTTAATGGTTTATTGCATTGATTTACTAATTTGAACATGTTGTGTTTCCTCCTAAAGTTGAAATTGCTTCTTCTACTTTATTTATTATAAATTTTTTATCATCTTCATTATTTAAAAAATCTAAATTAGAATTATCAATTTCTATTATTATAGGTTCTTTACCCATAAAATTATGTTTTATAGACAATGGATTGAAATAATATTTATATTCCGTACTTAATCCATCAATATAGTTTCTATCCATTTGTCTTTCGAAGCTTCTATCTCTCATTGCTATTCTTTTCATAAGAACATCTGTATTAGAATTTAAATATATTATAATATCAGGTTGAGGTAAGTCATTAACAAAGATGTTATAAACTTGTTTGTATCTATGAAATTGCATCTTATCAAGGGTTATACCTGCAAATATAAGATTTTTTATTATATGATAATCACTTACAACTCCTTTAGATTTACTTAATATATTTTTTTCAATATCTTCTAATTGTTTAAATCTATTAAATAGAAAAAATGCTTCTGTTTGTAAAGCATATTCTTTAATATCTGTATAAAATTTTGATAAAAAAGGATTTTCTTCTACTATTTCTCTTAAAAGAGTATAGCCAAAATGTTGATTAAGTATATTAGCTAATGTAGTTTTTCCTACACCAATAGGTCCTTCAACAGATATAAATATACCTCTATTATTCATTTAAAATCACCCTCTAAAAATAATGTCTTATGTATTTTAGCAGAAAAAAATATAAAATACTACTCTAGACTTTTGATTTTGTATTTAAATTAAATTAATTAATTTAAATACAAAATGGGTAAATTAAATATATAATAAAATTATAATCATTTACCTTGAGGAGTATTAATTTATGAAAGTTTATGAAAGAGATAATACAGTTATATTAGAAGATATAAAAGATTTTGATCCAAAACATATATTTGAATGTGGTCAATGTTTTAGATGGATTAAAGAAGATGATGAATCTTATACAGGTGTAGCGAAAGGAAGGGTAATAAATGTTTCAAAACAAGGAAATAAAGTCTTTTTAAATAATACCAATTTAGATGATTTTAATAATATTTGGTTTGAATATTTTGATTTAGGAACCGATTATGGAATAATAAAAGAGACATTAAGAAATATGGATGAATACTTAGAAAAAGCAACTGAATTTGGCGATGGTATAAGAATTCTTAAACAAGATGGATGGGAAATGCTTATATCGTTTATAATATCGTCAAATAATAGAATACCGATGATACAAAAAGCTATAAATAATTTATCTAGAGAATTTGGGTCATATATTGGTGAATATAATGGCAAAAAATATTATGCTTTTCCAACTCCAGAACAATTAAGTAAAGCTAGCCAAGAACAAATAAGGGCATGTCAAACAGGATTTAGGGATAAGTATATAAAAAGTACAACAGATAGTGTTATTTTAAATAATGAAAATATATCTGAATATACTAAGTTGAATACAAATGAATGCTTAAAGGAATTATTAAAATTTAATGGAGTTGGACCTAAAGTTGGTGATTGTATAGCATTATTTGGAATGCAAAAATATGATACTTTCCCTGTAGATGTTTGGGTTAAAAGAGTTATGCAAGAATTTTATGTAGAAGAGGATATGAGTTTACCTAAAATAAGAGCATATGCTATAGATAAATTTAAAGATTTATCTGGATTTGCGCAACAGTACTTATTTTATTATGCAAGAGAGCTTGGTATAGGAAGATAAAAAAGGAGATTTTTTATGAGTGTTGGAGATATTTTGTTTTTAAGTTATTTAATATTATCTTACATCGCTGGTGCATTAATATCTATGAATATAATACTTGAAAATAGAGATCCTGCTAAGACTATGACTTGGCTATTAATATTCATATTATTACCAGGTATAGGAATAATGATATATGCGGTGTTTGGCAGAAATATACGGAAGAGAAAAATGCTTAAAACTCAAAAACTAGCAACTGATATAAAAGATAAAAATTTATTTGAAAACTTAAAAGAAATAGAAGAATTAGTAACATTAGAACAAAAATCCATAAAGAATAATATTATACTTAAGGATATAGAGAGTGAAGATTCTGCTAAGAAAAGTGTTATACGCTTATTGTTAAATACAGGAATATTTCCGTTTACAACTAATAATAATATAGAAGTGTATATTGATGGAAATCAAAAGTTTGAAAAGCTTATTAAAGATATAAAAAATGCTAAAGAATATATACATTTAGAATATTTTATAATAAAAGAAAGTAAAATAGGCACAAAAATAAAAAATGCATTAATTGAAAAAGCAAAACAAGGTGTAGAAGTTAGAATTTTATATGATGATGTAGGTTGTTGGAGATTTTGGTTTCATAGAAACTTTTTTAAAGAAATGAGACGACATAATATACAAATTGAGCCTTTTATACCAAATAAATTTCCTATATTAGGAGGTAAGTTGAATTATAGGAATCATAGAAAGATTGCAGTAATAGATGGTTCTATTGGATACACTGGTGGAATAAATATAGGTGATGAGTATTTAGGTATGAATAAAAAGTTTGGTTATTGGAGAGATACTCATATAAGGGTAGAAGGTACTGCAGTATATATGCTTCAAATGGTATTCTTAACTGATTGGTATTACACTACAAAAGAAATACTTTTAACTAAAAGATTTTTTCCTAAAATAGGATATTGTGGTGATAGTATGGTTCAAGTTGTAGCAAGTGGTCCAGATAGTGATTGGGAAGCTATACATTATGCTTATTTTTCTGCTATATGTCAAGCTAAAAAAAGTATATATATAGAAACACCATACTTTATACCAGATGAAAGTTTATTAAAAGCTTTAAATACTGCAGCATTAAGTGGGATAGATGTTAGAATTATATTCCCTAAAATAGCAGACCATAAAATTGTAAATACAGCATCGTATTCATATTTTAATGATATATTAAAATCTGGAGGAAAAGTTTATTTATACACTAAAGGATTTATACACTCTAAGGTTATAATTATAGATGATAAGATTGCTTCAACAGGATCGGCTAATATGGATTTAAGAAGCTTTATGCTTAATTTTGAAATAAATGCATTTATATATGATAAACAAGTAATTGATGTTATGACAAAAGATTTTTTAGAAGATATGAATAATAGTGAAGAATTAAATATTAAAGATTTTAATAATAGAAGTATGACTCAAAAGCTTAAGGAATCAATAGCTAGACTATTTTCACCTATATTATAAAAAATTTTTAAAAACTATTGAAAATTAGATATAATTAATATACTATAATAATTGTTAGCACTCTTTATTAAAGAGTGATAATATGATTATAGTATATTTTTTATTTTTACATACAAATATTTACTAGGAGGTAAAAATATGAAGATAAGACCATTAGCTGATAGAGTAGTTATAAAGAAGTTAGAGGCTGAAGAAAAGACTGCAAGTGGTATAGTTTTACCAGGAACAGCTAAAGAACAGCCACAAATGGCAGAAGTTATAGAAGTAGGACCAGGTGGAATAGTAGACGGAAAAGAGATAACTATGGAATTAAAAGTAGGAGATAAAGTTATATTCCAAAAGTATGCAGGTACTGAGGTTAAGATAGACGGAAATGAATATACAATATTAAGACAAAGCGATATATTAGCAGTAGTTGAATAATTTATAGGAGGGGTTAATTATGGCTAAAGAAATTAAATTTGCTCAAGATACTAGAAAAGCATTAGAAACAGGTGTGAATAAATTAGCAGATACAGTAAAAGTTACTTTAGGACCAAAAGGAAGAAATGTTATATTAGATAAAAAATTTGGAGCACCTCTTATAACTAATGATGGTGTAACAATAGCTAAAGAAATAGAGTTAGAAGATAGATTCGAGAATATGGGAGCTCAATTAGTTAAAGAAGTTGCAACTAAAACTAATGATGTTGCAGGTGATGGTACTACAACAGCTACAGTTTTAGCTCAAGCTATAATAAGAGAAGGTTTAAAAAATGTAACAGCAGGAGCTAATCCAGTTTTAATAAGAAAAGGTATACAAAAAGCTGTTGAAGTTGCAGTAGAAGAATTAAAATCTCAATCTAGAAATATAGAAACTAAAGAATCTATATCTCAAGTTGCTTCTATATCTGCAGGAGATGAAGAAGTAGGAGCATTAATAGCAGAAGCTATGGAGATAGTAGGAAAAGATGGCGTTATAACTGTTGAAGAGTCTAAGACTATGCACACTGAATTAGATGCTGTTGAAGGAATGCAATTTGATAGAGGATTTGTTTCAGCATATATGGTTACAGATGTAGATAAAATGGAAGCAATATTAAATGATCCATATATATTAATAACAGATAGAAAAATATCTAATATACAAGATATATTACCTATACTTGAGCAAATAGTTCAACAAGGTAAAAAATTATTAATAATAGCTGAAGATGTAGATGGAGAAGCATTATCTACATTAGTAGTTAATAAATTAAGAGGAACGTTTGAAGTTGTTGCAGTTAAAGCTCCAGGATTTGGTGATAGAAGAAAAGCAATGCTTGAAGATATAGCAACACTTACTGGAGGAGTTGTAATATCTGAAGAATTAGGATATGACTTAAAAGAAGCAGACGTAACTATGTTAGGTAGAGCAGGTTCTGTAAAAGTAACTAAAGAAGCTACTACAATAGTAGATGGATTTGGAGATAAAGTTGCTATAGAAAATAGAGTTAATCAAATAAAACATCAAGTAGAAGAAACTACTTCAGAGTTCGATAAAGAAAAATTAATGGAAAGATTAGCTAAACTTGCTGGTGGAGTAGCTGTTATAAAAGTTGGAGCTGCTACAGAAGTTGAAATGAAAGAAAGAAAATTAAGAATAGAAGATGCACTTAATGCAACAAGAGCAGCTGTTGAAGAAGGTATAGTTGCTGGTGGTGGTACTGCATTAGTTAGTGTAATACCAGCTTTAGATAAGTTAGTATTAGAATTAGAAGGTGAAGTACAAATAGGTGCAAAGATAATAAGAAAATCATTAGAAGAACCATTAAGACAAATAGCTATAAATGCAGGTCTTGAAGGTGCCGTTATAACAGAAAGAGTAATTAATTCAGATCCTGAAATAGGTTTTGATGCATTAAACGAAAAATATGTTAATATGATAGAAGCTGGTATAGTTGACCCAACTAAGGTTACAAGAAGTGCTTTACAAAATGCAGCATCTATAGCTGGAGTATTCTTAACTACTGAAGCTGCAGTTGCAGATTTACCAGAATCTGATTCTGCTATGCCAGGAATGGGCGGAGCAATGCCAGGTATGATGTAATAAAAAAGAGTAGAATTAATAGTATAATACCCTTATGGTAGACACATAAGATAAAGCATCGTATAATGATGCTAAATGTGACTACAATAAGGGTTTTTCTATGTCTAAAAAATATAATAAATTTATTGATTTAATTATGTTACAAACTAGTATATTTTGAATAAGATATAGTAAATACAATAGAGTAACATTAAATAGAACATTTACTAAAATAGAAACTAAATATGGTAAAATTAGGTTATTATAATGGTAGATTAATTAAAGTTACTCTTGTATATGAATACTGCAAAAAAAATCAATAAATAAAAATACTCCTTTAAAGAATTTGATGGATAAGATAAACTGTATAATAAATAAAAAATTTGATATAAATTTATTGACATAAGGAATAATTTTTGATAAATTAATATTCAACTTAAGAAATACTTAATTAAATAAAGAATACGTCACTCGTATATACTCAGAAATAAGGTCTGAGAGTTTCTACCGAGATACCGTAAATATCTTGACTATGAGTGAAATTATTATAAATAAGCATGAATTAAGTAAGTATGTAGGCTGATTAATATCCCTATATACTGGCTACAAAAAATGCTTAAAAAACCTGTATAGTAATTTCACTTTCAAAAAATGGAATTACTATACAGGTTTTTTTTATAACTACTTTTAAAACGAACGAAAATGATGTAAAATTATATTAATATTCGCATTGCGTAATAAGAAGGGGGAAAATTATAAATGGCTAAAATACTAAAAGAAGGATTAACATTTGATGATGTTTTATTAATACCACAAAAATCAGAGGTATTACCTAAGGATGTAGATACAACAACTTATTTAACAAAAACGATAAAGTTAAATATTCCCCTAATGAGTGCTGGAATGGATACTGTTACTGAATCAAAAATGGCAATATCTATGGCAAGACAAGGTGGAATAGGTATAATACATAAAAACATGTCAATAGAAGAACAAGCATTAGAAGTTGATAAAGTTAAGAGGAGCGAAAGTGGAGTTATAGTAGATCCTTTTTATTTATCAAAAGATAATACATTACAAGATGCAGATGATATAATGGCTAGATATAAAATATCAGGAGTTCCTATAGTAGATGAAAGTCATAAATTAATAGGGATAATAACTAATAGGGATATTAAATTTGAAGATGACATGACAAAGAAGATAGAATTTGTTATGACAAAAGATAATTTAGTTACAGCTAAAGAAGGAGTAACTTTAGAAGAAGCTCAACAAATATTAAAAACTTATAAAATAGAAAAATTACCTATAGTAGATGAACAAGGTCACTTAAAAGGATTAATAACTATAAAAGACATAGAAAAGAAAATACAATATCCTAATTCGGCAAAAGATGCACGTGGAAGATTGTTATGTGGAGCAGCAGTTGGAATGGGCGCAGACCTTATGGATAGAGTAGGAGCTTTAGTTAAAGCTAGTGTCGATGTTATAGTTTTAGATAGTGCACATGGACATTCAAAAGGAGTAATGGATGCACTTATAAAAGTAAAAGAAGCGTATCCAAATCTTCAAGTAATAGCAGGTAACGTAGCAACTCCAGAAGCTACAGAAGATTTAATAAAAGCAGGAGCTGACTGTGTAAAGGTAGGTATAGGACCAGGTTCTATATGTACAACAAGAGTAGTTGCAGGAATAGGGGTTCCTCAAGTTACAGCAGTTATGGATTGTGCAGAAGTTGGTAAAAAATATGGAATACCAGTAATAGCAGATGGTGGTATAAAATACTCTGGAGATGTTGTTAAGGCATTAGCAGCAGGAGCTTCAGTATGTATGATGGGTTCATTATTTGCTGGAACAGAAGAAAGTCCAGGGGAAATAGTATTATATAAAGGTAGATCTTACAAAACATATAGAGGTATGGGATCTATAGGAGCTATGGAAAAAGGTTCTAAAGATAGATATTTCCAAAATGATGCTAAAAAGTTAGTTCCTGAAGGTGTGGAAGGAATGGTAGCATATAAAGGAAAAGCTGAAGATATAATATTCCAAATGATAGGTGGAATAAGAGCTGGTATGGGTTACTGTGGAGCCCCTACATTAAAAGATTTAATGGATAATTCAGCATTCATAAAAATAACAGCAGCATCTTTAAAAGAAAGTCATCCACATGATATAACAATAACTAAAGAAGCACCGAACTATAGCACACAAGGAGAAATATAAGACATGAAGCATGAATTAGTATTAGTAGTTGACTTTGGGGGTCAATATAATCAGTTAATAGCAAGAAGAGTAAGAGAGAATAATGTATATTGTGAAATAATACCTTATACTACAGATATAGAAAAAATAAAAGCTATGAATCCTAAGGGAATAATATTTACAGGTGGTCCTAATAGTGCATATTTACAAGATTCACCTAAAATAGCTAAAGAAATATTTGAAATAGGAGTTCCTATACTTGGTATATGTTACGGAATACAAGTAATGGCTCATATACTTGGTGGAAATGTAAGAAAAGGAACAAATGCTGAAAAAGAATATGGAAAGACTGAAATAACATATAATGAATCTGCTATATTTGAAGGAATATCTACAAATATAGTATGGATGAGCCATACAGATTTAATAGATAGACTTCCAGAAGGATTTAAATCTATAGCACAAACTAAAGATTGTCCTGTAGCAGCAATGGAAAATACAGAAAAGAGATTATATGGAGTTCAATTCCATCCAGAAGTTGAGCATTGTCAAGAAGGGGATAAAGTACTTAGAAACTTCCTATATAATGTTTGTAAAGTGAGTGGAGATTGGACTACAGATTCATTTATAGCTGATAAAGTAAAAGAATTAAAAGAAATAATCGGAGATAAAAAAGTACTTTGTGCTTTAAGTGGTGGAGTAGATTCATCAGTTGCAGCAGTGCTTGTTCATAAAGCAATAGGGGATAACTTAACTTGTGTATTTGTTGATCATGGTTTACTTAGAAAAAATGAAGGGGACGATGTAGAAAGAATCTTTAGAGATAAGTTTGATATGAATTTAATAAGAGTTAACTGTGAAGAAAGATTCTTAGGTAAATTAAAAGGAGTAACAGAGCCTGAGGCTAAGAGAAAAATAATAGGTGAAGAGTTTATTAGAGTATTTGAAGAAGAATCAAATAAACTTGGTAAAATGGATTTCTTAGTTCAAGGAACTATATATCCAGACGTAGTTGAAAGTGGACATGGAGAAGCTGCAACTATAAAGTCTCATCATAATGTTGGTGGAATACCTGAGGATATAGAATTCCAAATAGTAGAACCTTTAAGAGAACTATTTAAAGATGAAGTAAGAAAAATAGGATTAGAACTAGGTATAGATGAAGATTTAATATTTAGACATCCATTCCCAGGACCAGGTCTTGGTATAAGAGTTATAGGTGAAGTGACTAAAGAAAAGTGTGATATCTTAAGAGAAGCAGATGCTATATACATGGATATATTAAAAGAACATGGTTTATATAAAGAAATATGGCAAGCATTTGCTACACTTCCAGATGTAAAAACAGTTGGAGTTATGGGAGATGAAAGAACATATGCTTACTTAGTAGGTATAAGAGCAGTTACATCTTCTGATGGAATGACTTCTGATTGGTATAAAATGCCATATGATGTATTAGAAAAGATATCAAATAGAATAGTAAATGAAGTTGATGGAGCTAATAGAGTAGTTTACGATATAACTTCTAAGCCTCCAGGAACAATAGAATGGGAATAATTTTTAATATATATAGTTTGATAAAATAATTAGTATAAATTTCGGATTAAATATTATTTTTATTAAATTTAGTAAAATATATATATTGTAAATAAAAAATAAAAGTCTTGCTTAATAACTGAACTGATACCTAAAAAGTAGACAGTTTAATAAAAGACCCTCTAAACAATCGTATGGCACCTGTATTCTACAGGTGTCATATTTTTTAATTTAGCTTG
>CAJFPU010000039.1 GCA_904418825.1 uncultured Romboutsia sp.
ACCAGTAATAGATATGGAAGAAGCTATAGATAATGAAAGTATAATACATACTGAAGATGTACATTGTAACTTTGATATAGGAATGGAAAGAGAAAGAAACATAGTTTCTAAACATTTATATGAAAAAGGAAATGTAGAAGAAGAATTATCAAAATGTGATATAGTTGTAGAAGATACATATTACACACAAGCACAAGCACATGGTATGATGGAAACTTATAGAGCTTATAATTACTTAGACCATGCGGGAAGATTAGTAGTAGTAAGTTCTACACAAATACCTTTTCATGTAAGAAGACATTTATCAAGAGCATTAGATATTCCATCAAGCAAAATAAGAGTTATAAAGCCAAGAATCGGTGGAGGCTTTGGTGGAAAGCAAACTGCATGTGTTGAAATATTTAGTGCATTAGTTACTTTAAAAACTGGAAAACCTGCAAAAATAATATACGATAGAAAAGAAACTTTTACATCTACAACTAGTAGACATGCTATGAAATTAAATGTAAAGGTAGGAGCAGATAAAGATGGTACTATAAAAGTTATAGATATAAATGCCCTATCAGATACAGGTGCATATGGAGAACATGCATCAACTACATTTGGATTAGTAGGAGAAAAAACTTTACCTATGTATGGTAAGTTAAAAGCAGCAAGATTTATGGGAAATGTAGTATATACTAACAAAACACCAGCAGGAGCATTTAGGGGATACGGAGCTACTCAAGGATGTTTTGCAGTTGAATCTACTATAAATAAATTAGCAGCTAAATTAAACATGGATCCAGTAGATGTTAGATTAAAAAATATAATACAAGAAGGAGAAACATCTCCAGCTTATAATAAAGAATTAAACAGTGTTGCACTTGATAGATGTATTAAAAAAGGTAAAGAACTTATAAAATGGGATGAAAAATATCCATACAAAGAAATATCACCTACTAAAGTAAGAAGTGTTGGTATGGCTCTTACTATGCAAGGTTCAGGTATAGCAGGAATAGATACTGCATCTATAGAAATAAAGTTAAATGATGATGGTAACTATACACTACTTACAGGATCTACAGATATGGGTACAGGTAGTGATACTATACTTGCTCAAATATGTGCAGAGGTACTTGAAACTACAATGGATAAAATAGTAGTAAATTCAGCAGATACGGACTCATCACCATATGATCCAGGTTCTTATGCATCTAGTACTACTTATGTTACAGGTATGGCAGTAGTAAAAGCTGCAACAGAACTTAAAAATAAGATAGTAAGCTTAGGAGCACAGAGATTAGAATTAAGTGAAGATTTTGTTGAGTTTGATGGAGAATATGTAAAATCTATAAATAAAGATAAAGAAATATCAGTATTAGATTTAGCTATAGATATGTCTGTAGGATGTAATAAAAATCAATTAATAGGATATGCGACTCACGGAAGTCCAGTTTCACCACCACCATTTATAGCAGGATTTGTAGAAACTGAAATAGATAAAGAAACTGGAAAAGTTGAAATAATAGATTATGTAGCTGTAGTTGACTGTGGTACGGTTATAAATAAAAATTTAGCAAAAATACAAGTAGAAGGTGGAATAGTTCAAGGTATAGGAATGGCCTTATATGAAGATGTAGTATATACAAATGAAGGTAACTTAGCATCTAATACATTTATGCAATATAAAATACCTACTAGAAAAGATGTAGGTAATATAATAGTTGATTTTGAAGAAAGTTATGAGCCAACAGGACCATTTGGAGCAAAATCTGTAGGTGAAGTTGTTGTTAATACACCATCTCCAGCTATAGAAAATGCTATATACAATGGACTTAAAGTAAACTTAAATACTTTACCTATGACACCAGAAAAAGTATTTATGGCTATGATTAACAAATAATAAAATGAATTTAATTGATACTTTTAAAATAAATAATAAAGATATAATAACAATAATAGGAGCAGGGGGCAAAACATCTTTGATGTTCTCTGCTTCTTCTTTACTAAGAAATGATTATAAAGTACTTGTTACAACAACAACTCATATATATATACCAGATAATAATCTTTATGATAAAATTATTATGTTAACACATTTTGAAAATGAAAATTACAATAATATACTACAAAATAATAAAAATGGGGTTTATGTAATAGGAAGTCATATAGTAAATAACTCAAAAATAAAAGGATTAACCTTTGATATGCTAGATAAAATAACACCTTATTTTGATGTAGTAATAATAGAAGGTGATGGTTCAAAGGAAAAAAGTCTTAAAGGATGGAATGATAATGAACCTGTAATATATCCAAAAACAACTAAGACAATAGGTATAGTTGATATAAGCTCTATAGGAATAGATATTAATGAAGAAAATATCCATAGAGTTGATAAATTTTTAGAAATTATAAATGACTATTCAAATAATAAAGTTAACATAGAGCATTTAGAAAAACTTATTTTAAATGAAAAGGGACTTTTTAAGTTTTCTAAAGGGGAAAAAATTTTATTTATAAATAAAATTGAAGATATAAATAAAAGAAAAAATGCTTTAAATATTATAAAAGATATAAAAAATGAAAATCAATCATATATAGATAAATTTGTATATGGAAGTATATTTAATAATGAATTTATAAAAGGATGATAAATTTGATTTCAGCTATAATAATGGCTTCAGGATTTTCTAGAAGAATGGGAAAAAATAAGCTTCTTATGAAATATAATGATAAATTTTTAATTGAGTATACACTAGATACTATATCTAAGTTTGATTTTAAAGAAAAGATAATAGTAACTCAATATGAAAAAATAAAAGAAATTGGAGAAAGTTTAAATTTCAAAGTAGTTATAAATAAACAACCTAACAATGGAATAAGTGAATCAATAAAATTAGGGATAAAAAATTGTGATAAAAGCGAAGGATATATGTTTTTTGTTTCAGATCAGCCACTATTAGATAAAAATGATATAGAAAAACTAATAAAAGAATTTGAAAAAGACAAAAGCTTTATAATAATACCAAAGTATAAAGAAAGCTTTGGAAATCCAGTTATATATCCTAAAAAATATAAAGAACAAATTTTAAATTTAGAAGGAGATAAAGGGGGAAAAAGCATAATAAAATCTTCTGATAAAATAAAATATGTTAATGTATGTGAAAATACTCTATTTGATATAGATAATATAAATGATTTTAATAATCTTATAAAAAGGGAGACAAAATATGAATAAAGACATAATAGTATTTAGAGGTGGTGGAGATATAGCCACAGGTAGTATACATAAATTACATAGATGTGGATTTAAGGTTGTAATACTTGAGATAGAAAATCCATCTTCTATAAGACGAGCAGTATGTTTTAGTGAAGCTATATATGATGAAAAATCTATAGTAGAAGGTGTTGTATGTGAAAAAGCTAATAATATAGATGAAGTTTATAATATATTAGATAAAGGAAACATACCAATACTTATAGACCCTTATGGAGAATACATAAAAATATTAAAACCTTCAGTAGTAGTAGATGCAATACTTGCTAAGAAAAATTTAGGTACTAATAAATCTATGGCACCTATTACTATAGCTTTAGGACCTGGATTTAATGCATCATTTGATGTAGATATAGTAATAGAAACTATGAGAGGACATAACTTAGGAAGAATAATAGAAAAAGGATATGCAAAAGAAAATACAGGAGTACCTGGAGAAATAAAAGGAGTAAGTAAAGAAAGAGTAATATATTCACAAGTTAGTGGGACTATATCAAATGTTAAACAAATAGGAGATATAGTTAAAAAAGGTGAAACAATAGCTTATATAGATAACACAGAAGTTAAAGCTTCAATAGATGGAGTTTTAAGAGGTATAATAAGAGATAAAGCTAAAATAAAAAGTAACCTTAAAATAGCTGATATAGATCCGCGAAAAGAACAAGTAAAAAATTCTTTTACAATATCTGATAAAGCTAGAACTATAGCAGGTTCAGTATTAGAAGCTATATTATATATGAAACAAAAATCTGAGGTAAAATAAATTATGGACGAAATAATATTAAAAGAAGTATACAATCAAGTTAAAAATGGATATAAAGTAGCTTTTGCTACAATAACAAAAACAATAGGCTCAACACCAGGAAAAATGGGTGCAACTATAGCAGTATTTCAAGATGGAAATGTTTTAGGAACTGTTGGTGGAGGTATGATAGAACACAAAGTTATAAATAAATGTATTGAATGTTTAAAAACTGAAGAAGACTATAACTTTGAATATACTTTAAATGACAATGGAAACCTAGGTATGCAGTGTGGAGGAACTGCATTTGGATATATAAAAATATTTAAACCAAAACCTAAACTTATAATAATAGGTGCAGGTCATATAGGATTAGCACTTTTTAAAATAGCTAAAAATTTAGATTTTTATACTGTAGTAATAGATGATAGAGAAGAGTTTGCAAATACTAATAGATTTGAAAATGTAGATGAAATTTATAGTGGAGATATAGAAAGTATAATTAAAAATATAGATATTAATGATAATACATATATAGTTATAGCTACAAGAGGATATGAAGGAGACTTAACTAGTTTAAGAAGTGTAATAAATAAAAATCCAAAGTATATAGGTATGATTGGTAGTCGTAAAAAATGGATTAAAGTTAAAGAAACTTTAATTAGTGAAAATATAGAAAAAGAAAAATTAGAAAGTGTATATGCACCCGTTGGGATAAATATTTCATCTAATAGTGTAGATGAAATAGCTTTTGGAATAATGGCAGAGATACTTTTGGTTAAAAACAAGGGAAGTTTAAAACATAGAAGGGAAAAATAGGTAGAGAAGATATACTATTAGAATTAGAACACATTAATATTAATATTGATGTGTTTTTTTACACTTTTTAAATCATATAAATTATATAGAAAAAAGTAGTGCAAAAAAGTAAAATTATAGATTAAAAAAATTATTGATTTAAAAATTATTGATTTAATATATATATTAGTATACACTAAAAAAACATAAATTTTTTCTAATTACATATTATGGAATTTGGGGGGATTAAGATGAAGTTCAGATATAATATATTAATTATATCAGCTGCATTAATTGTACTAATTTTATTAATTTTTAATATATTATTAATGAATGAAAAATCGACAAAAATACAATCTGAAAATATAGTTAAAGTGGGAGTATATGAATACGAGCCTTATATTTATTTAGATAGAAATGGTAATGTTACAGGATATTATAATGATCTTTTAAAATTAATTAATAAAAAATACGATTTTTCATATGAATATGTTGAATGTAACATTTCTGAAGGTATAGACAAATTAAAAAATTGTGATATAGATATTATGCTTGGATTACCTATCGATAGTAGATTAAATGAAGATATAATATTTAATCAACAAAGTATTGATGAAGAAGAATTTGGAGTTTTTAGTAAAGAAAATATTATTATGAGTGATTTAAAATCATCTAAAAATTTAAAACTTGGATTAGTTGAAGATGATTTTAATGCAGAATGGGTACTAAAATTTTTTAAACAGAATAATATTAATACAGAAGTAGTGTATAAAAAAAATTATAAAGAGTTATCTCAATTAATGAAAGAAGATAAAATTGATATAATGGTAGATAATCCATATAAAAAAAATAAATATAAAATGATTTATAAATTTGCAGGAGAACCAATTTATATAGCTGGTAATAAAAATAGTTCAGGGATTTTAGCAAATATTGACAAAGCTATTGAAGAATATAGGTTACAAAATAATGATTCCATTGAAAAACTTCAACTTAGATATTTTGATGAAGATTATAAGAAAGATTTAATTAATAAATTTATTTTAATTCTAATATCATTTATATTATTTTTACTTATAACTTTCATTAAAATAATTCCGCAAATAAAAAAAATAAATACAAAAAAGAAAATTAAATATAAAATGAATAAGGATAAGTATTTATTACAATATCAACCTATTTATAATCCAAGAAACAAAGAGATAATTGGTTTTGAAGGGCTATTAAGGTTGTTAGATGAAGAGAATAAACTTGTTCCACCTTATAAATTTATACCTGAAATCGAAAAAAATGATATGTTATTTGATATTTCTCTTTGGATACTTAAAAAAGCGATTGAAGATTATAATAAAATTAAAAATTATAAATGCGTAAGTAATAAAAATTTCTATATCTCACTTAATATATCTTTAAATGAAATTGAAAATGATAACTTTGTAAAACAAGCTATTGAAATATTATCCAAATCAAACTTAGAAAAAAATAATATTTGTTTAGAAGTAATAGAAAGATTTAAAATAAATAATACAAATAAGGCAAATAAAAATATAAAGCTTTTAAGAGAAAATGGATTTAAAATCGCAATAGATGATTTTGGAATAGAATATTCAAATTTAGATATACTTGAAAAATTACACATTGATACTATAAAGATAGATAAAAACTTTGTTGATGGAATTGGAAAAGACATAATTAAAAATGAAATTGTCTTATTTATATCTAAAATAGCAAAAATTACAAATAAATCTGTTGTATTAGAAGGTGTTGAAGAAGAACATCAAGATACTATAATTAAGAAAATAGAAAATGATTCAATATATGTGCAGGGGTATTATTATAATAAACCAATGTATTTAGAAGATATCGAAAAACTTTAATTTTTTATAATAAAATGTTAAAAAATAAATTATAGTAATTTTAGGGGATAATAAATTATGATAATTGAAGGGAAAATTAATTATAAAATAGTGAAAAATATTTTGATAAGTCTAATCATTATTATAAGTTTTTTTACTCAAACAATATATATAAAAGCTGAAGAAAATAAAGTAATAAAAGTTGGATATCCAATTGTTGAAGGATTTATAGAAATTAATGATGGAGTTTACAGCGGATATGCATATGAATACTTATGTGAAATAGCTAAATATACCGGTTGGGAATATGAATTTATTGAAATGAGTTTTAATGATTCAATAATTGCATTAAAAGATGGTAAAATAGATCTTGCAGCTGGCATGATGAAAAATGAACAAACCATGGAAATTTATGATTTTCCAGAAGAGGATATAGGCGCTACATACACTACGTTGTGTGCTTTAAAAGACAACCAAGAAATTAGTCAATCAGACTATGAAACCTTAAATGGAATAAGAGTTGGTTATTATGAAACATCTAAAGTTAAATTAGAAAATTTTAAAAAGTTTTATGAAAGTAATAATATTGAGAATATTGAACTAGTTCCTTATCCTTATGAAGAAGGAGTATCATTAGTTGATAAATTAAAATCTAAAGAAGTAGATGCTATTATTGATGGAGACTTATTATTAAACAATGAAGAAAAAGTTATTGCTAAATTTGGAGCAATACCATATTATTTAGCAACAACAAAAGGTAACACAGAAATAGTTTCTGATTTAAATAATGCAATTTTTAAGATTAAAGAAAAAAATCCTAGTTTTGATCAAAATTTATATGAACAATACTTTAACAGTAATAATGACCATTCTTTTACTTTAACAGAGGAAGAAAAAGAGTACATTAAAAATACAAAACAATTAAAAGCTATATATATACAAGATTATAATCCACTTCAGTATTATGATAGTAATACTAAGAAAGCTAAGGGTGTATTTATTGACATGATTAATTTAGTATCTAAGAAATCAGGTCTTAAATTTAATTTTATTGCAGTAAAAACATATGAAGAAGCCTATAACATGCTAAAAAATAAAAAAGCAGATTTAATAGTTGGAGTTCCTAGTGTAAACTCAACTGCAAATGAAAAAGGAATTAAATTAACTGCATCTTATTTAGACTTAGATATGGTAAAAGTATTTCGTAAAGGAGAAGTAAAAAAAGAGGGGAAATTAACAGTTGGTTTGCCAGCAGGATATGGATATGCTAATTTAGATTCTGATGATAAAATTATTTTTTATGATAATATTGAAGAATGTATAAAAGCACTTAATGAAGAAAAAGTAGATATGGTATATGGAAATCATTATACTATAACTCATTATACAACTGGTGGATATTATCCAAATTTAAGCATTATTTCTGAGGAAATAACAGCACCAGCATCAGTGGGATTTTCAAAATCAGTTGATAAAAATTTATTTAGCATTTTTAATAAAATAATATATAGTATACCATATAATGAAATTGAAGATATTGTATATAAAAATACAATGAATATTAACCATAAACTTACTTTAAAACAATTTTTCTTTGAAAATACAATTTTATGCACAATAATTATTTTGATTGTTTTAACTGCTATTAGTATAATAATTTATATAATTGTTAAATTAAGATTTGATAAAATTAAAAAAAGTAAAGATGTTTTATTTAGAAAAACACAAACAGATTGTCTAACAGGAATTTATAATCGTGAAGCATGTAAGACAGAAATTAACAAATACTTAGATACTAAAGATTTATCCTTATATGGTGTTTTTATAATTATAGATATAGATTACTTTAAGCAAGTAAATGATAACTTAGGTCATAAAATAGGAGATGATGTTTTAATAGAATTTTCTAAATTATTAGAACAAAGTTTTAGAGATGAAGACATAGTTTGTCGTATGGGTGGAGATGAATTTATTGTATTTATGAAAGATATTACTGAAAGTAATCTTGATAAGATAGATGAAAAACTAGGAAATTTATGTACTTTAATGAATAAAGAAGTAACTTATAATGGTAAGAGACAAAAAATATCTATTAGTATAGGAGCAGTAGCCCTTAAAAAAGATATTGATTTTGAAAAGTTATATCAAATCGCAGATGAAATGCTTTATAAAACTAAGAGTAACGGAAAAAATGGATTTAGTATAAAAAAAATATAAATAATAAAAAACTTCTAGCGATAAAATTTGCTAGAAGTTTTTTTTGTGAAACGAATTTTTCTAGACTTACAATAAGTTAAAATATTTTAAAATACGTATAATAATTATTTATTATACATTAATATATGTGATATAATAATCAATATATAGTAGAATTTATAATAAATTAGTAAAAAATGTTTTAATATAAAATAAATTGAGTAAAAATATTATATGAAACCTGGAGGGATAAAATGTTTACAGTCGGGATTATAATAAGTAGTGATAAAGGTTATATAGGTAAAAGGGAAGATAAAAGCGGACAAGTTATTGAAGAAATAGTAAGTCAAAATGGATTTAAAGTTATAAAAAAGATAGTCTTACCAGATGAAAAAGAGTTATTAGAAAAAGAAATGATAAATATGTGTGATAACTTAAATGTAAACTTACTTTTAACAAGCGGTGGAACAGGGTTTTCTAAAAGAGATATAACTCCAGAAGCAACAAAATCTGTAATAGAAAAAGAAGCATTAGGTATTGTTGAAGCTATAAGATTTTATAGTTTACAAATTACAAAAAGAGCTATGTTATCAAGAGCAACATCTGGAATTAGAAAAAATACACTAATAATCAATTTACCAGGAAGCCCTAAGGCATGTAAAGAAGCACTAGACTTTGTATTAGAAGATGTAAAACATGGAATAGAAATACTTCTTGGGGAGGCAAAGGAATGTGCAAGAAAATAAAACTATTAAGTATTATACTTTGTATTTTAACACTTACTGGATGCAATAAGTCATCACAAGAAGAGATAACTATAAGTGTGGCTACAAGTCTTTTAAACCCAATTAATGAAATAATTAAAGAATATGAAAATGAAAATGATGTAAAAGTTAATGTAAATTTTGGTGGATCTGGAACTTTAAAAAATCAAATTGAAAATGGAGCAAATGTATGTGCTTATTTTTCTGCTAATGAAAAATTTATGAATGAATTAGTTCAAAAAAATATAGTAAAAGAAGATGAAATAACAGTTCCAATAAGTAATTCATTAGTATTAATTAAAAGTGATAAGTGTAAATTTGATATAAAAAATTTAAAAGATTTATTAAAATATGATGTAAATATTGCAATAGGTCAAATTGATACAGTTCCAGCAGGACAATATGCAAAAGAATCTTTAGAGAAAATAAATATATTTAATAAAATAAAAGATAAACTAATATATGGTAAAGATGTATCCGCAGTTAAAAATTATGTTGAAAATTCAGAAGTAGACTTAGGTATAGTTTATAAAAGTGATTCTTTAGATTTAAAAAATAGTAAAGTTGTATTAGAAATTCCTAAAAATTTACATGAAAAAATAAATTATACATTAGCACCTATAAATGATAGTGAAGATGGTAAAAAAATAATTGAGTTTATAAATTCTAAAAATTCAAAAGAAATATTAAAAAGATATGGATTTTTAATAAATGAATAGTATTATAATTGACTCAGCTATTACATCTATAAAGGTTTCAGTTATATCTGTTTTAATAACTTTTTTTATAGCAATAATTTTTATATATTTTAATAGCTATAAAAAAAATAAACAGAAAAATATTATGAATATTTTAATACTTTTACCAATGTTTATACCACCATCAGCCATAGGATATATTATATTAATAACCTTAGGAAAAAATAGTTTTATAGGTTTTATTTTAGAAAAATATTTTAATATAAGAATAATTTTTACAATACAAGCTTGTATTATATCTTCTGTTATAGTGACGTTGCCTCTTATGTATCAAAGTATAAAAACAGCTACTTTCACTATAAATAAAGATATAATAAATGCTGGAAAATTAGATGGAGCAAGTGATTTTGAAATATTTACTAAGATAGTACTACCTTTATGTAAAAAAGGAATTTATAGTGGTATATTATTATCTTTTGCAAGATCACTTGGAGAATTTGGTGCAACTATTTTAGTCGCAGGAAATATACCTGGAAAAACACAAACATTACCCATGGCAATGTATAATGCAATAGAAGCAAATCAAACAGAAAACACTATAATTATATTATTTGTTATACTTAGTATATCAATATTTCTTATAATTATTTATCATAATTTGAACAAAGACAGAATTTAGGAGAGTAGAATATGAAAAAAGTAAGAATTGAAGATGCTATAGGTTGCATTTTATCTCATGATGTTACCAAAATAGTTCCTGGTGAATTTAAAGGAAGGCTATTTAAAAAAGGTCATGTAATAAAGAAAGAAGACATACCCAAGCTTTTAGATATAGGAAAAGAACATATATATGTTTGGGAGCCTAAAAAAGGACAACTTCATGAAAATGATGCAGCAATAAGGATAAAAGACTTAGTATTAGGTAAAGGGTGTTATATATCAGAAGAAATAAAAGAAGGAAAAATAGACTTCTTTGCAAATAAACAAGGAGTACTAAAAATAAATAAAGACTTACTTTTTAAACTTAATTTATTAGGAGAAATAATAGTATCTACTATGCATGATAATACTCCTGTTAAAGTAGGGGAAAAAATAGGAGCAACAAGAGTTATTCCTTTAATAATAGATGAGAAAAAAATCTTAGAAGCTGAAAAAATCATAAATGAAAAAATAATAAGTGTAGAGGAAATAAAACCTAAAAAAGCTGTACTTATAACTACAGGTAATGAAGTTTACAAAGGAAGAATAAAAGATGCATTCTTACCTGTTATGAAAGAAAAGCTAGAGTATTATAAAAGTGAAATTATTAAACAAGTAATTCTTCCAGATAATAAAGAAATGATAACAGAAAATATATTAAAAGCCATAGAAGATGGTGCTGATATGATAATTTGTACTGGTGGAATGTCAGTAGATCCTGATGATGTTACACCATCAGCTATAAAAGATTGTAATGGTGAAATAGTAACTTATGGTGCACCAGTTTTACCAGGGGCAATGTTTTTATTAGCATACTATAAAAACATACCTATACTTGGGGTTCCAAGTTGTGCTATGTATTCTAAAAGAACTATATTTGATTTAGTACTACCAAGAATTTTAGCTGATGAAAAATTAAGTTTTGAAGATATAGCAAAGCTTGGTAATGGAGGAATGTGTTTAAATTGTGAAATATGTTCATTCCCTCATTGTTCATTTGGTAAATAGGAGGAATTAAACTATGGATAAATTAAATCATTTTGATAGTAATGGTAATGCAATAATGGTAGATGTATCACAAAAAAATGAAACGAAAAGAGTAGCAACAGCTTGTTCTATTATTTCTTTAAGTAAAGAAACACTAGAGCGTATACAAAGTGGTCAAATAGGAAAAGGTGATGTATTAGGTGTAGCTAGAGTAGCGGGGATAATGGCAGCGAAAAAAACATCAGATTTAATACCAATGTGCCATCCACTAATGATTACAAGTTGTAATATAGATTATGAAATAGATGAAGTAAAAAGTAATATAAAAATATTAGCTACAGTAAAAATTGTAGGCAAAACAGGTGTAGAAATGGAAGCATTAACAGCAGCAACTGTATGTGCATTAACAATTTATGATATGTGTAAGGCAATAGATAAAAAAATGGTCATTGAAAATACATTTTTATTAAATAAAATAGGAGGTAAAAGTGGGGAGTTTAATTTTTATGAGTAACCACTAAAATTATGATAGACAAGTTTGGGAGAAAAGTAGACTATCTTAGGATTTCTGTTACAGAAAATTGTAATTTAAAGTGTATATACTGTATAGATGACAATATATTAAATACATATAAAAATGATATTTTAAGCGATGATGAAATTGTAAAAATTGCAACTGAATGTGCAAGTTTAGGTATCAAAAAAATTCGTATTACAGGTGGAGAACCTTTAGTTCGAAAAAATATAGAAAATCTAATATATAGATTAAACAATATAAAAGAAATAGAAGAAATATATATAACAACAAACGGTGTATTATTAAATGATAAAATAGAAATTCTTAAAGAAAATGGATTAACAGGAGTAAATATAAGTTTAGATTCCTTAAATAAAGATAGATTTAAAAAGCTTACTAAATTCGATAAATTAAAAGAAGTATTACTTTCTATAGATAAAGCATTAGAATTAGGACTTAAAGTAAAGATAAATACAGTTATTGTTGATGATATAAATAAAGATGAAATAATAGACTTTGTTAAATTAACAAAAGATAAAAATATAGATATTAGATTTATTGAACTTATGCCAATAGGAGCAGCAAAAAAATATAAAGGCATAAGTAATGAAGAAATTCTAAATATAATAAAAAATAATTTTAAAAATATCCAAGTAGAAAATAAAAGCAAAAGAAGTGGGCCTGCAAATTATATAAGAGTAGATAACTATAAAGGGAAAATAGGATTTATAAGTCCAATATCAAATTGTTTTTGTGAAGATTGCAATAGAATAAGATTAACCTCTACTGGATTTTTAAAAAAATGCTTACACTATAATTATGGAATAGATTTAAAAAAACATATACGAAGTAACATAAGTAATAAAGATTTAAAAGAATTAATTTATTTAAATATTTATGATAAACCTCAAAATCACCTTTTTATGAAAGATTGTGACGATAAAGAAAATAAATATATGAACCAAATTGGAGGATAGACATATGGGGAAAGTACTAGCTATTTGCATAAGTGAAAAAAAAGGAACGTTAAAAAATGAAATAAATGAAGCTAAATTTATAGAAGATTTTGGGATAGAAAATGATGCACATGCAGGTAAATGGCATAGACAAGTTAGTTTATTAGAGTTTAATAAAATAGATGAGTTTAGAAAAAAGGGAGCTAATGTAGATTTTGGTGCTTTTGGAGAAAACTTAGTAATCGAAGGAATAAAATTACATAAACTTTCAATAGGTCAAAAGATAAAAATAGGGGATGTATTATTAGAAGTTACTCAAATAGGTAAAAAATGTCACGATAAATGCCAGATATATTATCAAGTAGGAGAATGTATAATGCCTAAAAATGGGATATTTACAAAAGTTTTAAATGGTGGAACTGTTAAAGTAGGAGATGAATGTAGTTTAGTAGTTTAGATATTTAATAGATTACAATATTATCATAAACTATTTTAAAATAAAATATTATAACTGCCTCAGATATTTATTTGAGGCAGTTTTTATTTTCATATATATATTCTATATAATTCATTTTATAGTAATTTAACTTAATAATGAATGTATTAAATATTTTTTTATAAACTGATAGATTTTAATTATAAAGTATTTAAATATTTTAGCTGTAACTGAAATGTACGAACCTTTTATAAGTTCAATTACTATATTATTCTAATCTTAAGATGAAAAATATAGAAAAATATGTTATAATTTTGATTATATATGAATTTAGGGGGAAAAATGGAATTTTTATTAGAAAAAATAGAAGAATATGTTTTAATATTAGATTTTAATGGGAGAATAATTTTTGCTAATAGTAAATTTTTAAATAAATTTGGATATGAAAAATATGAATTGTATAAATTAAATATAAATGAAATTATAAATAATGACTATTTAGAAACAGATAAGGTATCATTACATAAAAATGGAATAGACAAAGAGTTAGAATTTACAACACAAAATGGTCAAAAAATAAAGTTAGAAAGTAATATATTTATAGATGATTTTAAAGGTGAAAGAAGTTTATTTATTTTAGCAAAAGAGATAGAAAATTTGAATTTTATACCAGAGCACTTAGAATTATTATTAGATAATATATATACAGGGACATTTATTAAAGATGCATCTGGAAAGTATTTATATTATAGTAAACCTTTATGTAAATTTTTAGGTAAATCACAAGAAGAAGTCATAGGTAGATATGATGAAGAAATTTTTCCAGAAAGTATTGCAGAAAATTTCAAAGCAACAGATAAAATAGTAATAAAAAGTAAAGTAGGTAAATTATATAATGATAAAATAAATCTATTTGGAAAAGAAATAATTTATGAAACTTATAAACTACCTATATATGATGAAAATAATAACTTAAAATATATAATAGGAACATGTAAAGATACAAGCTTACAAAATATAGCTAGAAATGAAATATTTCAAAATTATAATAAAGCTATTTCTGCTAATACTGACAAAAGTCAAGATGGTACATATAACTTATTAAATAATATATCAAATAGTATAATAGAGCATTCAAATGCTAAAGGTTTAACTATATATATTTATGATAAAGAGGCTCTAGAATTAATACCATATATAAAATTAAAAAATGCAGCTAAAGTACTATCTAGAGTTGATAAAATAAGAATTAGTAAAAATGAAGAAAAAGCAATTTTAGATGGGAAAAGTTATAGAGGCTTTAAAAATATATGTAAAATGGTAACAAAGACAGATATAGAAGAAATAGATTTAAAAATAGAAGAAGATAATATAGAGTATCTTTGTACATATCCTATGATAGTAAACAATGAACTTATAGGTATATTATCTATGACTTATAGTAAAGAAAAAGCACCTAAATATAACCAAGATAGTTTATTTGAAGAAATTGCAGATAAACTTGCAATGCTTGTAAAAAATTATAGACTATCTCAAGAATTAAAATTAGAAAATAAAAAACGTAAAGAATATGAAAAAGAATTAAGAAATTACTTAGATGTGTCAGTTGATTTAAAATCAATAACCAATATAGATGGTTATATAATTAAAGCTAATTCTTCGTGGGAAAATATACTTGGTTGGAATGAAGAAGAATTAAAAGCTATGCATTATAGTGATTTTATACATCCCGATGATATTTCTATATTAGAAAAGTTATATAATTCAAATTATATTACAGAAGAAATAAATCATATAATTATCAGATGTTTATGTAAAGACAATAACTATAAATGGATAGAACTAAGTATAAAGTATATAAAAGAGAAAAATGCATTTATATCTACAGGTATAGATATTACAAAAAGAAAAGAAATAGAAGAAGAAAAGCAAAAACTAGAAGAAGCTATTCAACTAGAAAGTATAAGAAATGAATTTTTTGGAAATATATCTCATGAATTTAAAACACCATTAAATATAATACTTGGAATTGTTCAATTAATAGATAAAAATATAGATTCAGATAATATAACTAAAGAAAATTTATTACGACATGTAAATATTATGAGGCAAAATTCTTATAGATTACTAAGATTAGTAAATAATTTAATAGATATAAGTAGAATTGATATAGGATATTATAATTTACAATCTTCTAATTACAATATTGTAAAAGTAATAGAAGATATAACATTATCAATAGCAGAATATATTAAGCATAAAAAAATAAATCTATTATTTAATACAGATTTTAAAGAAATAATTCTAGCTTGTGATGTAGATAAAATAGAAAGGGTAATGTTAAATTTATTATCAAATGCAATTAAGTATACTGATGATGGCGGAAGTATACAGGTATCTTTAAATAAAGTAAATAACGATGTAATTATATCTGTAAAAGATAGTGGAGTAGGAATACCAAAAGATAAGTTAGAATTAATATTTGATAGATTTGGACAAGCCAATAGCATACTTTCTAGAAGATGTGAAGGAAGTGGAATCGGATTATCTATTGTAAAATCAATTGTACAAATGCATGGTGGTAAAATAGAAGTATTTAGTGAAGTAGGTAAGGGGACTGAATTTGTATTTAATATACCTATTAAAATTTTAGAAGAAGAAAATGTTATATTAACATGTGATAATAAAGACTATCATATTGAGAAATGTAATATAGAGTTTTCAGATATATATAGTATATAAAGTTATGGGTTATCCCATAACTTTTTTACGCTTAAAAAAATTTTATTACTTCAATACTTGTGGATAAACTTGCAAATATAGTTATATCAATGCATTGGATTTGAGCGTAAAAAATATTTTAAGCAACGGACGAAGTCGTTGGAATTTTAAGCAACGGAGAAAGTCGTTGGCGCCATGAGCGAAGCGAATTTTTTATATAATGAATGTGTATTTAATCAAAATAAGGATATATATATTATAAGTAAGTAAAATTAATTTTTATATAATTTTAGTATAAATTAAAGACTTTTAATAGAATTGATAGTATAATGAATAATATTAAAATATGGTATTAAAGTTAAAAATAAAACTTTATAATCATATAAAAAATAAAATTTTATAGTATGGATATATATATTATCATTAAAATAATATTGATTAAATATACATAAAAAATACACTTTGATTTATAGGAGGTAGCTATGAAAATAATAGATATAAATAATTTAAAAGAAGAAGCTAATAGATGTTTTACATGTAAAGTTCCTAAATGTAAAAAATACTGTCCTATAGATACACCAATACCAGAAATAATACAGTTATTTAAAGAAAATAAAATAGAAGAAGCAGGAGAAAAATTATTCAATAATAATCCACTATCAGCAATATGTGCAATTGTTTGCCCACATGAAGACCAGTGTTTAGGAAATTGTATAAGAGGAATAAAAGATGAACCAGTAAGCTTTCATGAAATAGAACGTTTTATATCTAGGAATTACTTAAAAAATGTTAAATTAAAACAAGAAGATAAATTAAATGAAAGAATAGCTATAATAGGTTCAGGTCCAGCTGGAATATCATTAGCTTTAATCTTAGCTAAAAAGGGATATAAAATAACTATATTTGAAAAAAAATCTCATATAGGTGGAGTTTTAAGATATGGAATTCCAAAGTTTAGATTACCAGTAGATATTTTAGATGATATAGAAAATATATTACTAGATTTAAATGTAAAAATAAGATATAACGCATTAGTAGGTCCAGTAATAACAATAGACAAATTATTTGAAGATGGATACGATGCAGTATTTATAGGTACAGGTGTATGGAATCCAAAACCTTTAAATATAAAAGGAGAAACATTTGGACATGTGCATTATGCTATTGACTATTTAAAATCACCTAATTCATATAAATTAGGAGATAATGTAATTATAATTGGTGCAGGAAATGTTGCAATGGATGCTGCAAGAACTGCAAAATATTATGGTTCAAAAAATGTAACTGTAGTATATAGAAAAGATTTTGAAGATATGACAGCTACTAAAGTAGAAATAGATGATGCAAAAGAAGAAGGAGTAAACTTTGAATTATTTAAATCTCCAGTTGAAATAACTGATGATGGTGTCATATTTATAGATACTAAAAAGTTAGATGATGAAAGAAAAACTATGGTTAATATAGAAGGGTCAGAAAAACTTATAAAGGCAGATTCAGTTATAATTGCAATTAGCCAAAGCCCTAAAAATAATATAGTATCAAATACTACAAATTTAGATACAAATAAATATGGACTTATAATTACAGATGATGAAGGTCACACAACAAAAGAAGGTGTATTTGCATCAGGAGATGTTGTTACAGGAGCTAAAACTGTAGTTGAAGCAGTTGCAAATGCAAAAAAGGTTGCAAATTCAATACAAGAATATTTAAAATTAAAGAGAGCATAATTTTTATTAGTATTAAATTAATAAATTACATTCATTTAGATGAATTTATAAAATAAAAATAAGGTGTCAAAATTCACGACACCTTATTTTTTAATAAATATTATCTTCATCTATATCAATAAGATCATATGACGCTAAAAATTCTTCTTGTATATCAAGTATCATAGCTATAGTATCTTTATCTACAGACTCACCACATCTTTTAAATATAAAATTTATCATTTCTTCAATTGAAATAGTTATATCTTCCATATTAAATCTCTCCATCAATTTAATTTTTATATTATATTACAATAAGTTAAAAAAAAATAAAAGTATAATTTAATTTTATTTGAAATCTTAAAATATAAAATATTAAATAAAAACAATATATTTCATAAGTTAGAAATTTCAAAAAAATGTATATTTTTTCATTAAAATGGTTTATAATAATAGTATGCTAAAAAGCATTAAATAAAAAAGAAAGCCTTATATTAAGGTATGGAGAATTTTTAATATGAATAATGGAATAGTAAAATGGTTTAACAATGAAAAAGGATTTGGATTTATATCAGTTGAAGGTGGAGATGATGTATTTGCTCATTTCTCAGCTATAAACGTTGATGGATTCAAAACTTTAGAAGAAGGACAAAAGGTAAGTTTTGATATAGTTGAAGGTGCTAGAGGACCTCAAGCAGCTAACATAACTATATTATAATTATAGACAGTTTAGAATTAAAAAGACTCTCAAAAGAGAGTCTTTTTATATGATTTTAAATAAAGTTGATATCATTATATTTGATAATAGAAGTGAATAGAATTTTTAATTATTTAAACTATAGATATAAATATATTTGTGTTAAATATAAGTATTTTGTAAATACTAATTTATATTAAAATTAGGAGGAAGCCATGGGTAAATATAGATTGGACTATTTTTCAAAATACTATTTTTATGAAGAAGATAAATTCTCACAAGAAGTAGAAGATGGAGAATTTATATTAGAACAAATAAAGAAAAGTAATAGATTTGACTATAAAGGGCATTCATATAAATATACTAAATTTGGAAATATATCAAAGAGTGATACACAAAGAGATGTAGAAGTAGAAATACAAAAAGATAATATAGATGTAATTATAAATGGTGAAAATGCACATCTTGATTTAATATATAAGTTTGAAACAAAAGATCTTGAGGATCATATAAGAATAACTACAAGAATAAGTGAAAAAAATGATGATATATCATGTATTTTATACATAGATTACAATCAAGGAAATGACTTTGTAAAAGAATTAGAAGATGTAAAAAGAGTACAACAAGAATATATGAATATTTCAAATAAAAAATAGTAAAGTAAAGAGTTGTTTTAAAATACAAAAGACAACTCTTTTTATTATGCTAATAATTTACCAAGGTTTACACCATTCACTATAATGATATTCATCCTTCCATATCAAATTAGTTGTTATATAAAAATCGCCATAACTTCTAGTAGATTTATAATAAATATTAACAACATCAAATTTATTTGAAAGGTCTTTATTTATAATTACTTTGTATTCATTATCAACTATAAATATATTATCTTTTGAAGTAGGCTCATCCAGAGCTACGTTAAATATAGGGCCATATCAAGCAATTTCTTTTAAATATACTCTTATGTATTTTTCTGATATATTATAATTTTTAAACATATCATTAAGTGCAGCTTTAGCTAAATCTGTAATATTTATAATCATATAAAATTCTCCTTTACATAATTTTCATATATTAATTAATCTAACCATATATTTATAAAATTAACCCAAA
>CAJFPU010000040.1:0-16733 GCA_904418825.1 uncultured Romboutsia sp.
ACCTAAAAAAGGCTATGAATTTATAGTCATAGCCTTTCAAAATAAATAATTATTGTTCTTTAATTTTGGTATAGAATACACAAAATTATCTACACACTCGGGCTAACATAGCCTAATAATACTATCACAAAACTATCTATTTAAAATAAACTTATCTATAACCTTAGCAACACCATGTTCATCATTAGTACAAGTTACATAATTAGCAATCTCCTTAATACTCTCTCTAGCATTACCCATAGCAACACCAAGACCAGCCATCTTAATCATATGTTGGTCATTTTCCTCATCACCAACAGCAATAGCCTTATCTAAAGGTATATCTATAGCATTACAAAGAGCCTTAAGTGCAGTACCCTTATTAGCATTTTTATTTAAAAATTCTAAGAAAAATGGAGCAGACCTAACTATAGTATACTTATCAAATAAATCCTTAGGTATATTTTTCATAATATCTTCTAATCTCTCAGGTTCATCTATAATCATTATCTTACAAAATGTTAAATTATCATTTATATCTTCTTCCTTCATAGAAACTATATCGATATTATTAAGAGTTGCTTCATGTATAGTATATTTATTTGGAGTTTCTTCTGGTATTACAACATTAGTAGGTGTATTTATATGTACATGAGTGTTATTTTCCTTAGCAAAATTATTTATTAAAACAAAGTCATCATAGCACATTTCAATATTTGATAAAACCTTTTTACTTTTAACCTCTTGAACTACAGCACCATTAAAACATATAACATAATCCCCATCATCATTTAAGTTTAATTCATCAAGTAAAGGCACAACCCCAGGAAGTGGTCTACCAGTAGATAAAACTACTTTTGTTCCAGCTTTTTTTGCTTCTTGAATAGAATTAAAAACTTCACTTGTTATTTTTCTCTCACTATTTAATAATGTACCATCAATATCTAAAGCTATTAATTTATACATATTTCCCTCCCAAGTATATATTTAAAACTTAAAATAATTATATCAATATTTATTGATTTTATAAATAATAAATTAACACTATCTATTTACTAAAATATTTACTTAAAAACTTATTTATTAAACTAATTATTATATATATAAAAATTTGCTTTGCTTAAAAATATCATTTTTTACTTTTATAAATTTATTCATATTAATAGGTTAGCCATAATTTTTTTCATGATATAATTTACTTATACGTAAAAAACATATAAATTAGGATATAATTAATGTAAAGGAGTGATATTATGAAATTTTCAAATTATAAGTATGAAAGACCAATATATGAAGAAGTTAAAAAAGAATTTATAAGTATAATTGATGATATAAATAATTCTTGTACATATAAAGAACAAAAAGAAAATATAAAAAAGCTTAATATACTTAGAAATAATGTAGAAACTATGTCTACATTATCATCTATAAGACATAGCATAAATACTTTAGATGAATTTTATGAAAAAGAAAGAGAGTATTGGGATGAGTATTCTCCGTTATACGAGGAACTAAATTCATTATTTTATAAGTCTGTTATAAATTCTAAATTTAAAGAAAATATAGCCAATGACTTTGGAAAACAATTTATAGATATAGCAGATTATTCTTTAAAATCTTTCTCATCAGAGATAATAAAAGATTTACAAGAAGAAAATAAATTATGTTCTAAATACACTAAATTATTAGCATCTGCAAAAATAGATTTTGAAGGAGAAGAAAGAAATCTATCTGGTATGGGTAAATTTATGTCATCAACAGATAGAGAAGTTAGAATAAAAGCATCAAAAGCATATTACAACTTCTTTGAAGAAAATGAAGATGAGTTTGATAATATATTTGATGAATTAGTAAAAGTAAGAAGTGAAATTGCTAAAAAGTTAAACTTTAATAACTTTGTTGAACTAGGATATATAAGAATGATGAGAACTGATTACAACTCTGAGATGGTTAAAAATTTCAGATCTCAAGTTTTAAAATACATAGTGCCTGTTGCAAGTAAACTTTATGAAAGACAAAAAGAAAGATTAGGATTAGATGAATTTACATATGTTGATGAAAACTTTGAATTTTTAAGTGGAAACGCAACTCCAAAGGGAAGCTCTGAATATATAATGGAAAGTGGTAAAAAAATGTATTCAGAACTATCAAAAGAAACTAAAGAGTTTTTTGACTTTATGATGGAAAATGAACTTATGGATTTAGTGACTAAAAAAGGAAAAGCCGCTGGAGGATATTGTACATATATACCAAATTACAAAGCACCATTTATATTTTCAAACTTTAACCAAACTTCAGATGATATAGATGTATTAACTCATGAAGCAGGTCATGCATTCCAATTATATATGTCAACTTGGATAGATATGCCAGAAATAAACTTCCCAACATTTGAAAGTTGTGAAATACACTCAATGAGTATGGAGTTTATAACATGGCCTTGGATGGATTTATTCTTTAAAGAAGATACTGAAAAATATAAGTTTATACATTTAGGTTCAGCTATTAAATTTATACCTTATGGAATAGTTGTAGATGAATTCCAACACCATATATATGAAAATCCAAATATGACAAAAGAAGAAAGAAAAAATACTTGGAGAAACTTAGAAAAGAAATATTTACCTCATAAAAATTATAAAGGTTGTGATTTCTTAGAAAAAGGAACATGGTGGTTTAAGCAAGGACATATATTTAAAAATCCATTTTATTATATAGATTATACATTAGCTCAAATATGTGCACTTCAATTTTGGAAAAAAATAAGAGAAGATAAAGAAAAGGGATGGCAAGATTACTTAGATATATGCAAAGTTGGAGGAACTAAATCATTTTTAGAAATTGTTAAAATAGGTAACTTAATATCTCCATTTGAAGATGGATGTGTTGAAAGTGTAATAGGAAGTATAGAAAATTGGCTAGATAGCGTTGATGATAAATCTCTTTAAATAGTTAAATAATAAACTAACATGAAAAAGTTAATTAACTATGATATATTAAAACTCTATTAGTTAATAATAAATAATAGAAATTTTAAAATAGTTAATGTAAAACTTATGGAGGTTTTTAATGAGATTTTTTATAGATACAGCAAACATTGAAGAAATAAAAGAAGCTAACGAGTTAGGAGTTATATGTGGAGTTACTACAAACCCATCTCTTATAGCTAAAGAAGGAAGAGACTTTATAGAAGTAGTAAAAGAAATAACTACTATAGTAGATGGACCTATAAGTGCAGAAGTAATAAGCTTAGACCATAAAGGAATGGTAGAAGAAGCAGATAAATTATCAAAAATACATGAAAATATAGTTATAAAATTACCTATGACACTTGAAGGATTAAAAGCAACTAAAATATTATCTCAAAAGGGAATAAAAACAAATGTAACATTAATATTCTCAGCAACTCAAGCATTATTAGCAGCTAGAGCAGGAGCAACTTATGTAAGCCCATTTGTAGGAAGACTTGATGATATAGGTCAAGATGGACTTTCATTAATAGAAGAAATAGTTGATATATTTAATGTTAACGCTATAGAAACACAAATAATAGTTGCAAGTGTTAGAAATCCAATACATGTAGCACAAGCTGCAAGAATGGGAGCTGACATAGCAACAGTTCCATATAAAGTTATAACTCAAATGACAAAGCATCCTTTAACTGATAAGGGAATAGAAAATTTTCTTAAAGATTGGGAAGGTGCATCATTAAAGTTATAATATATTAAATACCTTGATTTTTTAATCAAGGTATTTTTTAAGCTTAAAGAAATGATATTACTTCAATACTTGTGGATAAACTTGAAAATATAGAATTATAATAATTATAAATAATCTTATAAATAAAAAAATATAATATATTTTATAATATATAAAGTAACTTATCCTATTATTATCATCATAGTATACATAAATGAAAAATATAATAATAGGAGTATATTTATGAAAAAATATAATAGAATGCCTTTAATAGTAACAAGCACAGGTTACTATTCATTTATACCTCAAATACCAGGTAAATCAAAACATTCAATGAATAAAAATCAAGGTCCAAACATAGAAATACCAAGCCAACAAATCATACAACCACAAGGCCCAGGTCCGCAAATACCAAACCAAGAAATACCGCAACCCCAAGGACCAGGACCAGTTATAATACCTAATCCTCAGGGTCCAGGACCTGTGATACAACCCAATCCCCAAGGACCAGGACCAGTAATTTATCCATCTAATCAAAGTAATGAAAAGAAACTAAAAGTATATATAAAATCTGTTTATAACCAAAAGCGTGTTATATCAGGATATAAAGGATACCTATATGCAGTAGGAGAAGATTTAGGTTCTAAATTTGAATTAATAATATTTAAAAATAATACTGCAAAAATAAAGGTAATAGATGGTGAATTTATAAGAATTGACGAAAAAGGTTTTTTAGTTGCAGATACAAACAAAGAAAATGCAAGTATATTTACCCTTATAAATATAAATAAATCTGAATATATTATTCAAGCTTTAAATAAAAAATTTGTAAGAGTTAGAAGAAGAGATAATTCACTAATAGCAAATTCAATATATTCAGGAGAATCAACTATATTTAAATTTATAAAAATTTAAACAATAAAAGACTATGTAAACTATAAAATAAGAATAGTCTTTTATTTAATATTAAATATATATTATTTCAACAATAAATGGTTACACACTTGTAACCCAAGGTAACAAGTGTGTAACTGTTATTTAAGAATAATTAGTGATAAAATTAAATCATAAAAGAAATAAATTACATAAATAATATATAAAAGGACGTGATTTATATGAAAAAAGCAATTATAACATTATCATTAATATGTGTAGGATTATTAGGAACTATCAATGTAGGAGACATAGTTTTTGCACAAGATACAATAGAAAATATAGACAAAATTAATAACATAGAAGTACAAGAAATAAATAAACTAAACAAAGAAGAAGCTGAAAAATTATTATTAGAATACAATTCTAACGTTACATACATATACCAAGGAACAGAAGAAGATTTTACAGCATTAAAAGAACAAGGATTAAAAGGATATGTATTTTTAATGGATATAGATGGAGATTTAGGAATGTTTGTAAATGAAGACGATTCTAAAATATATTACTTCCATCCAAGTGGATATCTTAAATTAGCACAATAAAAGAGAGAGAAAATCTCTCTTTTTATTTTTATACATAAGAAAATAAAAATTACTTATTGTAATTAAATTAAATTAGCATTATACTATTTAAATATACAATACTTTCTAGTTTGCTGAGGGAGTAGTTTGCACGATAAGTGTTACTAGATCAACATAATGACGTTAAGTCTGGTCTAGTATTAAAAAACGAGACTCATGCATGTTTATTTAGCATGCATAAGTCTCGTTTTTTGCGTTTATAATTAATAAAGAAATTATATTACTTCAATACTTGTGGATAAACTTTTAAATATAGTTAAATCAATATATTGGATTTGAGAGTAAAAAAATTTTGAGTAACGACGAAGTCGTTTGCGACATGAAGTGGAGCGTCTACGCATTGGCTTAAGCGAAGCGAATTTTTTATAAAAATTAAGGAGGATGAACATGAGTTTTATAGCATTAATATTTACAGGATTTGCATTATCTATGGATGCATTTGCAGTTTCTATCACAAAGGGTATGACAATTAAAAATTTAAAAAAGTCTACAGCAGTAAAGATGGCTTTAGCATTTGGTATATTTCAAGGAGGTATGCCACTACTTGGATGGGCATTAGGTATTAGTTTTGAAAGTTACATAAAATCTATAGACCATTGGATAGCATTTATATTACTTGGATTTATAGGATTTAACATGATAAAAGGATTTTTTGATGATAGAAAAGAAAAGGATGCATCTTCGTTAGAGTTTAGCTCTACAACAGATATAGATGATTTATCTAACAAAGAAATCATAATGCTTGCAGTAGCTACTAGTATAGATGCTTTAGCAGTAGGAATAAGTTTTGCATTTTTAAATGTTAATATAATACTAGCAGCATCAATAATATGTATTATAACATTTTTAGTATGTGTTGTTGGAGTATTCGTAGGAAATAAAGTCGGGGATATATTCAATGGATATGCAGAGCTAGTAGGTGGAATAATACTTATATTAATAGGATTTAATATATTTAATGAACATACTCAAATATTAAACAAAATATTTAACTTAATATTTTAATTAAAAACCTATGGATTTACAAATAAACTATAAATCCATAGGTTTTTTATGTTTATTTTATTATTTCCGTGGAAATATGAGTAAAATTATGTTAAAGTTTGAAAAAATATGATAAAAAATATATAATAAATATATAAATTTTAATCTAGATATTTATATTTTAAGTTAGGGGATTTATTTAAATTAAAATTAGTATACTGAAAAATAAAAAATAGGGGAAAGGTTATAAAATGGACAATATAAAAAAATCAAAAAGAGGTGGCATAAAAGTACAAAATAATTTATCTACATTAATTATAATAGCTTTAACTTTAATAATTAGCATATTATATATAAGTAAATTATTTATGATACTAAAAATAGAAAATTTACAAAAGTTAAATGTAATACCTTTTATAAGGTTATTTAATTTAATTTTATCAGGTCTTGCAATTGGTAGTTGTATAATGTGCTATACTAGTACAAAAAAAGAAGAACTTTTTATTATATCTCTTATGTACGTTGTATTTTTTGTTGATATATCTCTTGGAAACTTAGACAATATGAATTTAGAAAATGCTACTAAGTATGTAGATGGATACATAACAATAGGGACATCGATAATTAGAATGAGTATATTAGCAATAAGTATTTTGCCTTTAAAAAAGATAAAAAAATTAATAATATCTAATAAGCTTAGTTCAATATTAATAGTAGCTATAATATCTATTTTTATAGGAATATTAGAAAATAAAGATTTGATTTTTTCAAATAAAGAAAACTACTTCATAGCATACAATATATTTTTAATAACATCCTACTTAGTAGTATCTATAATATATTTAGAAAAGAGTATAAGTCAAAAAGAATATATATACTCTGTCATAAGTTCAAGTATATTTTTATTTGGAGTAAAAGCCTATTATGCTATAGTAGGAGCTATAAATCCAATGGCTGTTATAAAGCTAACATCTATATCAATAACATATATGGCATTTATTATATTTATGGGTGGATTATTTTTAGAACTTATATTAAGTATAAAAAGAAATAAAGAATTAGAAAATAAACTTACTGTTTTTTATCAGATAGTAAACGAAAATAAATATAGTTGTATAGTTTTATATGATGAAGATGGTAATATAAAGTTTGCGAATAAAACAGTTAAAAATTTTATATTTAAAACTCCATATAGAGAAGATAAAAAAGTTGAATCTGTAATAATTAATAAAATGAAAGAAGTAGATGAAAATTTAATTCTTGAAATTAAAAACTCTATAAGAAAATATAGAACATGGAAAGGAAATATTTACATACCATCCTTAGATATGACTGTAGAGTGTAGTATTCAAAATATTTATACTCAATTTAAAGAAAATAATTATGCAATTATATTTAAAGATATATCTGCAAAATTAAGATCACAAAAATATTTAATAGAATACGAAAAAATGAAAAAACATGAAGAAGTAAAAAATGAATTTTTTGCTAATATATCACATGAGTTAAGAACACCACTAAATATTTTCTATTCAACACTTCAACTTTTAGATATTAAAAGTAATGATATGTCAGTTGATTTTAGACAAGTATATGAAAATAACAAACAGTATTTAAAAATAAATTGTAAACGTATGTTAAGACTTATAAACAATATAATTGATATAACAAAAATAGATGTAGGATTTACAAAAGCTAAATTTACAAACTGTGATATAGTTAGAGTAGTTGAAGATATAACTCTTTCTGTAATAAATTATGCAAATAATAAAAATATAAATATAGTCTTTGATACTGAAGTTGAAGAACATATAATAAAATGTGATTCATCTATGATAGAAAGAGCTATACTTAATTTATTGTCAAATGCTATAAAGTTTACAAAAGAAAATGGTAATATATTCGTTAATTTATATAAAGATGAAAATTGGGTACATATAATCGTAAAAGATGACGGTATAGGAATACCTATAAGTATACAAAATATAATATTTGAAAGATTTGTCCAAGGAGATAAGTCATTAACTAGATTAAATGAAGGTAGTGGAATAGGTCTTAGTATAGTAAAATCTATTGTCGAATTAAATAACGGTGAAATATACTTATATAGTGATGAAGAAAATGGAACTGAATTTGAAATACTATTACCAAATGAAAAATTAGAAGGTGATGAGTATGAGTATAACCATGAGATAGATATAGACAAAATAGAATTAGAATTTTCTGACATATATGAGTTACATAAATAATATACTAATTATATAAATTTTTTAATTATTTTTTATAAAAGATAAATAAATATTAAAAAGTAGTTGCAAATTTAAAACAACCTGAATATAATAAATTTATAAAAATAAATAAGTTCCCATAAAGGGGAGTAGCTTTCACATTAGTGATAATCAGTCGTCATTTCGGAATAAATTCCCGGTTGATTAGCGAGTATAAACTTGTTAGCAAGACCTTTAACGTATATAAAACATACGCTAAGGGTCTTTTTTATTTTCCAAAATTTAAGGAGGAAGGTATATATATGTATTACAAGAAAAGTACTCAAGAGGTAATAAAATGTTTAAACAGTAGTTTAAACGGATTATCTAAAAAAGAAGCACAAGAAAGACTTAAAAAGTACGGTCATAATGAGTTAAAGGAAAAAGAAAAAAGTAGTATTATAAAACTCTTTTTAGAAACATTTAAAGATCCTTTAGTAATAATACTTTTAATAGCAGCTTTAGTTCAGATATTTTTAGGAGAAGTTATTGAATCAAGTATAATACTTTTAGTTGTTACTTTAAACTCAATACTTAGTGTTGTTCAAAGTAAGAAAGCTGAAGGGTCACTTGATAGTTTAAAGAAATTATCAATACCATACACAAAAGTAATAAGGGATAATGAGAAAATAACAATTTCATCTAGAGAATTAGTAGTAGGTGATATTGTACTTTTAGAAGCAGGAGATTATGTACCTGCAGATGGTAGAATTATAGAATCTCAAAGTTTAAAAGTAGTAGAAGGAATGATTACTGGAGAATCAGAACCAATACTAAAAACAGAAGAAGAAATACCTTTAGATAGCGCTTTAGGAGATCAAAAGAATATGGTATTTAGTGGTTCTATGGTAGTTTACGGTAGAGGTATATTTGTTGTAACGAATACGGGAATGAATACTGAAGTTGGTAAAATTGCAGACTTACTTGATAATGCTGAAAGTAAGCAAACGCCATTACAACAAAAGTTAGATGAATTTAGTAAAAAATTAGGAATAGGTATATGCATTTTATCTATTATGATATTTGCAGTACAAGTACTAAGAGGTGCAGACTTAGCAAGTTCATTTATGTTTGCAATAGCTATAGCAGTTGCAGCTATACCTGAAGCATTATCTTCAATAGTAACAATAGTTTTAGCTGTAGGAACAAATACAATGGCTAAAAAACAAGCAATAGTAAGAAAATTACCAGCAGTTGAAACTTTAGGATCTACAAGTATTATATGTACTGATAAAACTGGTACATTAACTCAAAATAAAATGACAGTTGTTGATGTATATACTTATGAAAATAAAAATATTATTTTAGCAGATAACGTTGATGGTCATGAAGCTGCAATAACAAATAATTCAATACAAGATAGATATCTTAACTTAGCAGCAATTTTATGTAATGATTCAGATATAAATAATGAGGGAATAGAAATTGGAGATCCAACTGAAGTTGCATTAATAAATCACGCAATTTCAAATAATATAGATTATAAAGCATTAAGAGAAAAATACACAAGAATAGGGGAAATACCTTTTGACAGTGATAGAAAATTAATGTCTACAGTAAACAAAATAAATGATGAAACGCTAATGTTTACTAAAGGAGCTCCAGATGTTATTTTTAGTAGATGTAAATATGCTTTAAGTAATGGAGAAATAGTAGAACTTAATGAAGAAATAATAGATGAATATAAAAAAATTAATGAAGAATTTTCTAATAAAGCTTTAAGAGTATTAGCATTTGCTAGTAAAAAAGTAAGTGATAACTTTGAACCAACTATAGATGATGAAAATGAATTAACATTAATAGGTGTTATGGCAATGATTGACCCTCCAAGAGAAGAAGTATATGATGCAGTTAAAAATGCTAAAAATTCAGGCATAAAAACTATAATGATAACAGGGGATCATAAAACAACAGCAATGGCTATAGCTAAAGATATTGGCATAATGGATAATGGTGATCTAGCTTTAACAGGAAAAGAATTAGATGATTTAACTGAAGATGAATTAGATAAAATGTTAGAAAAAATATCTGTATATGCAAGGGTATCACCTGAAAATAAAATAAGAATAGTAAAAGCATGGCAAAGAAAAGGTAAAGTATGTGCAATGACTGGTGATGGAGTAAATGATGCTCCTGCACTAAAACAAGCAGATATTGGTATAGGAATGGGAAGTGGAACAGAAGTAGCTAAAGATTCATCTGATATGATTTTAATGGATGATAACTTTGCTACAATAGTTAAAGCTGTTGAATCAGGAAGAACAATTTATAACAATATAAAAAAATCAATAACGTATTTATTCTCAGGTAATTTAGGTGGAATAATTGCTATAGTATTTGCCTTACTTGCAAACTTACCAAATCCTTTTACAACAATACAATTATTATTTATGAATCTAGTTACAGATTCATTACCAGCTATAGCACTAGGACTTGAAAAGCCAGAAAAGAATATAATGAATACACCAGTTAGAGATACTAAAGAATCAATACTAGATAAATATACATTACAAACTATATTAACTAGAGGTAGTATAATAGGTATAGTAACTATAATAGCTCAGTATATAGGAATGAAAACTTCACCAGAATTAGGATGCGCAATGGCATTTTTAACTCTGACTTTATCTAGAATACTACAAACATTCCCATCAAGATCTAATACACAAACTATATTTAAATTAGGATTTAATACTAATAAATATACATTAGGTGCAGTAGGAATTTGTTTAGTAATGTTATTTATAACACTATTACCATTTATGAGAGAAATATTTGCAATTCCAGCATCATTTGATTTAAATAGCTTTATAGCTTGTGCTATTTTAGCTTTAACATCAAGTTTAATTATGGAAGTTTCTAAATTTATAAAAATAAAATAAAGCACTAAGATAAAAGATGTATATATAGTTTTTATATACATCTTTTTTATGATTAATAAAGTTATATTACTTAAAGACTTTTAATTAACTTGCAAAAATAGTTATATAATTACACAATACTTTAGTTTACTAAAAACATATATTTTAGTAATATATTATATGACATAATAAATAAGTATTAACTAGTTTTAGGAGGAATAAAAAGTTGTTAAAAAAGATTTTTAGCCGTCTTAAGAAAAAATCAGAGGAGAGCAAAATTTCAGAAATTAAAGAAGAAATAGTAGATGTATCAGAAGAACTTGCCATAGATAAAGAAGATGTATCGGAAATTGAAGTAGAAAAAAAAGAAACAAATATAACTGAAATAGTTGACAATTCAGAAAAGATAATTAATAATGTCCCAGAAGCAGAAGCAGAAGCAGAAGCAGAAGCAGAAGCAGAAGCAGAAGCAGAAGCAGAAGCAGAAGCAGAAGCAGAGATAGAATTTGATGAAAACGATAAATTATATATAATAGATGCAAAAATAATAAGAGCAAAAAAAATAAAAGCAATTGATGTATATACAAATGAAGAACAAGTATTTGATACTCACAAGCAGTGTAGTAAAGCTTTAAAAGTACCTATAGAATACATAGCAGAAAATCTAAGACATGGTCATACTGACTACCTAGGAGAAGCAATAAAATACTTAAGCAAAGAATTAAAATTAAGTGAACTTAATAATGATTATATAAATAATAATAAAAGTCCATTAGAAATATATAATGAATTAAACAATAAAATATTTACATTAAATATATCTGAATCTAAAAGAGATGATATATTATCAAACAATAAAATAGACCCAATAAAAATGCATTATAAATTTGAATCTTTAGACGAGGAATATGAAAAATATTATAGAAAATATAAATATATAATTAAAAGAGGTGGAAAGAAAAAAATAGAACTATTAAATAGTAAAGGTGAAGTTATAGAGGTATTTAAATCTTTAGATGAATGTTCTAAGTATTTAAATAAAAGTAAATCTCAAATAACTAACATGCTAAAATATAAAGATAACAAAGTTGGAAGATATGAAATTAGATATAGTCTAAGAAATATTTAACTTCATATTAAATTCATAATAGCTTCAATTTTTTTTCACACAGATTAAAATAATATAGTGTAATATAAAATTATATTTAATATTTAGGAGGAAAAAATGTCGGAGGATAAAAAAATAATAAACAATAATGAAGATACAAAAATAGAAACTACTAAAAGTGAAGAACTTGTAAACAATAATGAAGTAGTAACTGAAGAAGTTAAAAATAATGAAGATGAAGTTGTAAAAGTAATAACTGAGGAAAAAATAGAAGAAAAAGGTATTAAAAATAAAATAAAAAAATTAAAAAATAATAAAAATACTAAATCTATAATTGCAATGACACTTATAGGAGGTCTTTGTTTAGGAGCAGGGTTTACATATGGAAAATCTGTAGGGAGAACTTTACCAGCAACAGCAAGAACATATAGTGATAATAAAGTTGTAGCAACTGTTGGAGATACTAAAATAACAGGGAAACAACTTAGACAAAAAATGGAGCCATTATTTTATATAAATGGAAAAACTAAAATGACTGACGAAGAAGTAGATGCGTATGAAGCAAGTTTTATAGATTATATGACTACAACGGAAGTACTATATTTAGAAGGTAAAGAAGAAGGAATAACAGTTGAAAAAGAAGATGTAGAAAGTGAATATTCTTCTTTAATGTCAAGTTTAGAGCAAACTTTTAATTTAACAGAAGACGATATAATAAATAAATTCAATATACCTAAAGAAGACATAGAAAAAGAATTAGAAAAAGAATTAATAGCTACTAAGTATATAGGAGAAGCATCAGAAGTAACGGATAAAGAAGCTGAAAATTACTATAACAAAAATAAAGATGAATTTTTAAAGGTTAGAGCATCTCATATATTAATTAAAAATACAGATGATGAAGGCAATAAAGTAAGTGATACACAAAAGAAAAAGAACAAAGAAAAAGCACAAGATATATTAAAACAAGCTAAAGAAGGAGTAGATTTCGCTCAATTAGCTAAAGAATACTCAGAAGATAGCAGTAGTGAAAATGGTGGAGATTTAGATTTCTTTGGTAAAGGTCAAATGGTAGAACCTTTTGAAAATGCAGCATTTTCATTAAAAAATGGAGAAATATATTCAGACGTAGTAGAAACTGATTATGGATATCACATAATTAAAAAGACAGATGAAAAGTATGAAGATTTTGAAACTATAAAAGAAGAGTTAGTATATACATTAGGATATGAAAAACAAAGTAATATATTAGATAATTTAATGGAAAAATATAATGTAGAAGTTAAATAGATATAAAATATCTCAAAGTATTAAGCTGTATTAGTACTTTGAGATATTTTTTTAGATATAAAGTTAAATACTAAATATTATAGAAAATATAAATTTAAAATAAAATTTTATAATTTATATTTAGAAGCCACTTCAAGTATTTTTTCAGTATTATTAGTAGCAAACTCAAGGAAATCTCCTTCTATAGTTTTTGCTAATTCATGTAAGAAATTTGGTATATCACTAGCTTTAAAGTCACCTATTGATGTACCAAGTTTTGATTTACCAACACCAAAGCTACCACATATAGATATTTCAAAAACATCTGTAGGCTTACCGTCTATATTTTTCATCTTTCCAGTTAGTCCAATACTTCCTATTTGATGAACACCACAAGAGTTAGGACAACCTGATATATATAATCTTGGAAGTTTATGCATAGTTTCTTTATCAACATTTTCTCTGAAGTAATCTATTATAGTATTTAGCATTTTTTGACTATTTTGTATACCCATTTGGCATATAGGAACACCTATACAGCAAACACTTTGTTCAAGACTTGAATCGGCACTTATTTTTTTAGTTACTTCTAATATTTTTTTAGCTTCTTTACCATCTAAATTTAATATATACATTCCTTCAGTCATACCTGTTCTTATAATAGGATTTTTTATTTTATCTAACTCATAAAGTAAAGCTTTTAAATCCTTAAGATATAATTGACCACCAATTGGATGAATATAAACAGTATATAAACCTTTTTGTTTTTGCTTTCTTATTCTATGATCACATATATCTATTTCTATACCTTCTTTTGAATAGTCTATAGGATCTGGATTTAAGTCAAGTCCGCCAAGTTCTTTTTCTTTTAAAGCATATTCTTTAAATTTTTGTATAAAAACATCTTCTCCAAGCTCTTCAACCATATATCGTACTCTAGCTTTGTTTTTATTTTCATAGTTACCATAATCCATAAATAACTTAGTTAAACCTTCTACATAGTATAAAGAATCTTTAGCTTCTATAGGTTCATCTAATTTTAATCCAAGTTTAGGATTTTTACCAAGTCCACCACCTACATATACATCAAAATAAGGTTTACCGTCTTTAATAGTTGCAATAAATCCTAAGTCTTGAACTGTACAGTGAGCATCATCATTATTACAACTAGAGTAAGAAACTTTTAATTTTCTAGGTAAATGATAAGTTGTTATTTTACTAATAAAATGTTTATCTGTTGCTAGAGCATATGGTGTAACATCAAAGGCTTCATCAGGATCAACACCAGATAATGGAGATAATCCTACATTTCTAGGGAAGTTTCCACCGCCTCCTCTAGTAAAGATATCCTTATGTATACCTTCTTCCATTATACTGCATAATTGATCTACATTAAGGTCATGCAATTGAATTGCTTGTCTAGTTGTTAAATGTATCTTTTCTAATTTATTTTCATATGCCATATTATATATAGTATGAAGTTGAGATTTTGACATTATACCTGCTGAAGTTCTAAGTCTTATCATAAAAGACTTTTTATCTCTTTGTGCATATACACCGTATCCACCTGAGAAACCTTTATACTCAAGCTTTGGTATTTCTCCATTTAAAAACTTAAGAGATTTTTCTCTAAAGTTAGGTATTTCACTTAATAAAACTTCTTTTAAATTATTCATTTAATCACCTCATGATTATTTATACTAGTTTTATTATTTACAAAATAAGTTATAAATATTTATAGATTAATCAATTTAGAATCTATATTTAAAAGTGTATAAAAATATAAAATTATGGGTTATAATTGAATTAGAAAAAAATGTATAAAAATATATATCTTTTAAAAAAGGATAGTATGGCAAATACAATAAATATATTAATTAAAGTATTGTATTTTCAAAGGACGTGTTTATATGAAAAATATAAAAGACATAAATTACAAAATAATAATAATGATAATTATAATTATACCAACAATATTAATAGGACAATATTATTTATTTAAATTTGGAGCTATTAAACCTATGGTAAAAGGTATAGAAATTGAAATGGAAAATGGCGATTATATTAAAGATATTGATAAGTTTATTATAAAATTAAATGATACAGTAACATTATCTACTGGAAAATATGTAATTATACCAGCTTATGCAAAAGAACCACATATATATTTTAAGAGTTTAGATGATTCTAACATACTAAGTATAAATGGAAATGAAGTAACAGCAAATCAAGAAGGTACTACAGTTATAGGAGTTATGAAAAACTCAAGGATATTGAAAAAAATAAATATAAAAGTTGTAAATCCAAAAGTAGAAAGCTTAAGTGCTACATTAGATAATGAAATAAAGTATGTAGGAGAATCAGCTAAAATAGACACTGAAGTACAAGTAGATTATGATAAATTTAAAGAAAAGAAAGAAGTTACATATGAAAGTAGTGATGAAGACATATTAAAGATAAATGGAAATACTGTAGAAGCTGTAGGAGTAGGTAAGGCTAGTTTATATATAAAAGCTGGAGATAAAGAGACAGTATTTGACTACAATATTCAAGCTAAAATATCCAAAATAAGTATACCTAATACTATAAAAATATCTGAAAAAGAAACTAAAAAATTAAATCCTAAGATTATAACAGCACCTAAGGGATTAAAACATGGAAAAATTAAATATGAATTAGTTGATAGAAAAGTATCAATAGACTATGCAATAAGTCTTGGAAAAGATGGTACTATAGTAGGGATAAAAGAAGGTACTGAAAAAGTAAAGATAACTTGCGGGAATAAGCAAAAGATAATAACTATAAAAGTAGAAAAAGAATCTATAATTGATAAAATCATAAAAAATATACAATCAAATTATGAGATTATTAATGGAAAGTTATTAATAAACCTTTCATGGGATTATATAAAGGATATAAATAATTATGAAATATTCTTAAAAAATAATTCTTTAGGAGATTTAAATTATAAATTATATGATTCTCTTAAAATAAATGAAACTAATTTATACAATAATAGAGTAAGTACTAAAATAGAAGTAGATTTATT
>CAJFPU010000040.1:16783-22997 GCA_904418825.1 uncultured Romboutsia sp.
GATTTAAGCTTATATGTTATAGGTAAAAATGGCAATGTAAATACAAAACCAAGTAAAGTAATTAATATATTATCAGAAATAGAAAACATAGAAGATAAAGTCATTAAAAATTTAACTGAACAAATTGATTATGAAAATAATATAGTAAACTTTACATGGGATAAACTTAATATTAAAGATGTAACATATAGCGTTTATATAAAAGATAACAAAGATTATGATAGTGGATTTATATTATATGAAAATAATTTACAAGATAATTTTATAAGTATACCTATGAAAGAAGATTTTGATATAGATATTTACGTAGTAGGAAGTAAATATGGAAAATTTTCTAAACAAAGCAACACAATAAATGTAAAAAAATAGAAATAAAAGAAGATTAGTAGAGATACTAATCTTCTTTTGTCAATATAAAAATAAATTAAAGGATGAATATTAAGTAATGTTGTGCTACAATTAAATTATATAGAGATTTAACAAGAAGTATTTGGTTTATGAATTTATATGGGGGGAAATAAAGCGTGGATAAATATAAAAATATATTATTTGAAAATCCTCGTCCTTTTATTATTGCGCAACTAGAAAATGATAGATTAATTATAAATGAAACTAACATTGATTATCAAAATAACATAGAAATTAGTCTTAGAGATATAAAAGAGAATATAAAGATAAAAGGATTAGTTGAAAGCACCTTAGAAAATAACTCAGATAATATGACTATAAAATGTATAAAAAATAAGTTTAATCTAAAAAGTAAAAAAGTTTCAGAAAATGAAGTTATAATATGGTTTGAGATAGAAGATAATTTATATGATTTATCTAAGGCAAATTTTTTGTCTAATTTAACGCATGAATTTAAGACACCTTTAAACCTTATATTTAGCTCAGTGCAATTAATAAATAAAAAAATAGAAAACGCAAGAACTTTTTCATATAATGATATGGAAAAATATTTAAAAATAATAAATCAGAATTCATATAGAATATTAAAACTTGTTAATAATATATCAGATGATAATAGAATAGATTTAGGTCATAGTAATTATAGTCCCACAAATGCTAATATAATTTATTTTATAGAGGATATATGTGGGTCTATAGAACCATTTGTTAAATCTAATAATATGAGCATAGTTTTTGATACAGATATAGAAGAACTTGTCATTTCATTTGATATGGAGAAAATGGAGAGAATAATATTAAATTTAATATCAAATGCAGTTAAATTCAGAAAAAGCAACGAAGGGCAAATTATAATATCAATAACTCACAATGATGAATTTGTAAATATAAGAGTTAACGATAATGGAATAGGAATATCTAAAGACAATATAGAAAAAATATTTGAAAAATATGTAAGATTAAATGATGAACGAAGTATAATTAAAGAAGGTACTGGAATTGGACTATCTTTAGTTAAATCACTTGTAAATTTACATTGTGGTGAAATAACAGTTGATAGTGAAATAGGAAAATGGACAGAATTTAATATAAAAATACCTAATAAAATATCTATAGAAGAATCAATAGGTACATATGAGAAAGATTTAGATAGAGTAGAAAAAATAAGAATAGAGTTTTCTGATATATATGCCTAAGTAATTAGAATATATAAATATATATAAACATATATATTTATATATTCTAATATCAAAGGGGCGATAAAGTTGAGAAGACGATATGAAAGAATAAATAAGATATGTAAGGATTTATCAGAAGAAGCTTTTAAATCTTATACTGGAAAAAGAGATTATAAAAGAGCTTTAGAAATTTATAGTCTACTTGCAATGAGTAACTGCGTTCCAAGTGATATATCTAATTTTTCTAAGAATATGTTAGGAAGACTAAATAAAAAAATAGAAGAAAATACTTAAGAAGTTATAATAAAAGTAACGAATAAAGATAAATTTTAATAATTATAAAAATAGCTTAGACTAAAACTAATTTTAGCCTAAGCTATTTTTATAATTATTTTGCTAACTCTAAGTATCCACTTGGATGGAAAAAGTATATTTTTGAAGTTTGTTTATCTACAAAATATCCTATATCAGTATCTACATTTGGTAAAAAAACATATCCTTGAAGTTTTTTAGATTTTAAATATTCAAAATCATTTGCATCTCCTTGATATATATAATCAACTTTATTATTATATTTTATAAGAAGTTCTTTAGCTTGTTCTACAGTTAATTCAATTTGTTGATGTATTTTATTATTATCATTTGCATGTGACATATTTTGTATTGGATTTATAAATAATAAAGAACTACATAAAATACATAAAAATATAACTAAATTTTTCATATAATCACCAACTTTATAATTTAATATATATAGTTATATTGACATTAATATAAATATATATACTATCAATATTTATGTTGATTATTATTATAAAATTTTCATAAAAATAATTATATATAAAAAATTCGCTTCGCTTGAGCGACGTGTCGGCGAAACATTTCATAGCGCCAACGACTTCGTTCGTTGCTCAAAAGCTTTTTTACGCTTAAAGTCAATATGTTTATATAATTATATTTGCAAAATTATTCACAAGTATTTAAGTAATATAATTTCCGTAAGCGCAAAAAAGGAACAAACTCAAATAGTAAAATTAAATCATATATTAAAAGAGATTGTTCCTTGTAATTTTTAATTAATATCTTTATATTTATATTCTACAAACTTAACTATGTATATTTTTATAACACCTATTATAGGAACAGATAAAATCATACCTGGGATTCCAAAGAACCCTCCTCCTACAGTAACAGCTAGTATAGTTAAAAATGGACTAAGACCTAATTGACCACCAACAATTTTAGGTTCTATAACTGCAACTTCTATTTGTTGAACTAATAATAAATATATAAGTGATAATATAGCTATAGTTGGATTATAAAATAAATTTATTAAAACAACAGGCGTCATTCCGATAACAGGACCAAAATAAGGAATTAAATTCATAAACCCTATTAATATCCCAAATAGTAATGCATATTGAGATTTTATAAAATAAAGTCCAACACCAGATAAAACACCTACTATAAATGAATCAAGTAGTTTACCAGAAAAATATTTACCTATATTAGAATTTAAAGTAGAGCATATTTCTAAGGTAAAATCTCCATATTTCTTACCAAACATAACATATATAGTTTTTTTAGTAAATAATATGAATTCTTCCTTTTCAAGAAGAATATAAAAACATATTATAAAGGATAATACAAATTGAACTATAAACTTACCAACTGAAAATGTAGTATTAAATATTTGACCTAAGTATCCTGCAAATAAAGTACTTAGTTTAGGTAAAGCTGCCATAATATTATCTCCTATATCTTTTAAAGTTTTAGGATCTATATTTTTTAAGCTTTTTCCCATTTCTATGAAGAATAATTGTGTTTTATGAACATATGAAGGTACTTGATTTACTATATCTATTATACTATCTATAACAATTGGTGCTGTAAAAATTATAGATGTAACTATCAATATTAATAATATACCGTATGTAAATAGTAGTGATTGAATTCTCTTAAATTTTAAATTTTTTTCAAGAAATACAACTATAGGATTAAAAATATAAGCTAAAATAAAAGCTATTACAAACGGTGTTAAAAATGATAAAAGTAAATTGATTACATTAAAAAAGTATTTATAATTATCAATAAATTTAATCAATATATATGATACGACTACAGTAAAAACTATATTTAAGTATAATTTTTTTTCTTTCAAAATAACACATCCTTTAAAGAGAAATTTTAAAATTTAACTAATATATTTATTATACAATAAAAATATTATTAATACATATATATAGTAAAATAATTTTACTATATTGTATGGAGGTGAAGTATTTGGAATATGAAGTAATAGTTAAATATAATGGGGACATAAATTTTTTAGAGCAGGAACTAGGGGTATCTGTAGAACTTTTGGGATATAATTATGCTATCATAACTGCAGGCGATACACAAACTATAGATGATTTATTAAATTACACTCAAATAGAATATATAGAAAAACCATTTATATTAGAAACACAAGATACTCAAAGTTTTTCAAGTACAGGGATAACAAGTTTTAAAGAGAGAACAAGGTTAACTGGCAAAGGAACATTATTAGGTCTTATAGATTCAGGCGTAGATTATAATTTACCTATATTTAAAGATAACGATGGTAATTCTAAAATACTTTATTATTGGGATCAATCTATTGATGGTAATCCACCTGATGGATTTAGAGAAGGAACATTATATACTAATGAAGATATAAATAAAGCCATAAATGGAGAAATACAAATTCCTATATCAACAACAAGTACTCATGGAACTCATACAGCAGGAATTGCTTGTCAAATAGCAAATGAAGCAGAACTTATAGTTGTGAGAGTAGGAAGAAGACAGACTGATACTTTTTCTAAAAGTACTGAGTTTATGAGAGCTATAAAATTCATTCTAGACAAATCTTTAGAATTGAAAAAGCCAGTTGCTATAAATATAAGTTATGGAAGTAATGAAGGGTCTCATAGAGGAGAGTCTCTATTTGAACAATATATAGATCAAATGTGTTCATTTTGGAAAAATAATATAGTTGTTGCAGCAGGAAATAATGCAGCAAAAGGTGGACACAAAAGAATAAATATAAACAATGATGAAAATAGAGATACATTAGTAGAAATGGAAGTAGGTCCAAATGAAAAAATACTTAATATAAATATATGGCCATCATTTATAGATGATTTTAACTTATATTTAGTTAGTCCAACAGGTAGAAGTACTCAACCTATATCACAAGACTCAGGTCTTATAAAAAATATTATAGGAAATACTAGAATAAATGGAGTTTTTTATCCTATAGCTCCATATTCGTTAAGTAGAAGAATAACTATTGAATTAAAATCAGATACAGAAATAATTCCAGGAATATGGACACTATTATTTACACCTATTAAAGTAGTAGATGGTAATATAGATATATATTTACCAACATCAGAAGGAATAACAATGAATACAAGATTTTTAGAACCAAGTAAAATCCTTACAGTAACGGTTCCAGGAACTGCTAATAAAGTTATAACTGTTGGAAGCTATAATTCTAGAACGGATGTTGTTTCAACATTTTCAGGAGAAGGAGATGTAGACACTGGAATAATTAAGCCAGAATTATTAGCTCCTGGAGAAGATATAGTTTCTTATTTGCCTGGTGGTTCAACTGGTGCACTTACAGGAACTAGTATGGCAACTCCACATGTAACAGGAGTTTGTTCTTTGTTAATGCAATGGGGAATTGTAGAAGGAAATGACCTATTTTTATATTCTCAAAAAATCAAATCATTACTTATAGAATATGCAAGGAGAAATCCACAATATACTTATCCAAATGATTCTAGAGGATATGGATTTTTAGATTTGTCTAGATTAAATTTATTAAGCATATCACAAAATAACCAAGACTATGGGCTTTACCGAAGTAAAAATAAAATTAGAAAAACTAAGAAATTAAGACAAGAAAATTTCATTCCAATAATAGGAGTATTATTTAAGGACCAACAATTTGAAGAAGAGTTAAACAGTTTAAATATTGAGTATAGACTAGAGCAATTATCTAATGATTTTGCAATTTTATATATCTTACCTAGTGATATACAAATAGCAGGACGTATAGCAAGTATCTTATCAGCTCAAAGAATTGAGGCCATTGTTAGATTAGCACCTTTGTCTCAAATAAGCTTAGGAACAGCTGGTGGAGTAGTTGGAAATGAAATTATAGGTGCTAATTTTTTTAAGCAAAATCCAAATATAAATGTTACAGGTAAAGGAGTAATAATTGCTATTGCTGATTCTGGAATAGATTATTTACATCCAGATTTTATATATCCAGATGGTACATCAAAAATTCTTTACTTATGGGACCAAACTAAAGATGGAAATCCACCAAAAGGCTATTATATTGGAACAGAATATACCAATGAAGATATCAATAGGGCAATAAGAGAAAGAGATGATAGCTTATCTGTAGACGAAGAAGGTAGTGGAACTATGCTAAGCGGAATATGTGCAGGACTTGGAAACTTAAATCCTGATTATCAAGGTGTTGCAAATGAAGCATCATTAATTGTAATTAAATTAAGAAAATATAATAATAATTACACAAATGCTGATTTATATGTAGCAGCTGATTATGCAGGTAATAAGGCATT
>CAJFPU010000041.1 GCA_904418825.1 uncultured Romboutsia sp.
ATGTGTGTTTGCGATATAGCAAAACTTTTAGATATGACTCATTCGTCAATATCACATCAACTTAGGGTATTAAAACAAGCTAGATTAGTTAAATTTAGAAAAGAAGGAAAGGTAGTTTTTTACTCTCTAGATGATTGTCATATAAGTCAAATATTTAATTGCGGACTTGAGCACATACAAGAGAGATATAAAAGATAGGAGATGATTTTGTGGGAGCTTGTAGTATAAGTAAAAAAGAGATAATACTAGGTGGCTTAAACTGTGCTCATTGTGCAGAAATCATTAATGATAAAGTATCTAAATTAGAAGAAATAGAATCTTGTAATTTAAACTTTTTAAATAAAAAACTTACAATAGAAATAAATAAAAATGTTAATGAAAATTTAACTATAGAAAAAGTGATTCAAATAGTAAATGATACAGAGCCAGGACTTGATATAAAAGTATTAAAAAATGAAAATAAAAATAATAAAAAAGTTGAAATTACATTAGGTGGATTAAATTGTGCTCATTGTTCAGAAGAAATAGGAAATAAAGTATCAAAATTAGACAATGTATTACAATCTAACTTAAACTTTATAAGTAAAAAACTTACATTTGAAGTAGCTAAAAACGTAGATGAAAAGGTAGTTACAGAAGAAATTATAAAGATAATAAATGCTACAGAACCAGGACTTGATATAAAGGTTAATTTTTCAGATATAAATAAAGAAAACAAAAAAGAAGCCGTAGAAGAAGTTGAACCTTCAAACAAACGTGATTTAATAAAATTAATTATAGGTAGTATAATGTATATCTTTGGAATTTTCCAAACTGCAACTGGATTTGAAAGTAAGTTTGTTAATATACTATTTTTAATAGTTTATTTAATAGTAGGTTATGATGTATTATTAAAAGCCTTAAAAAATGCATCAAAAGGTAGAGTATTTGATGAAAACTTCTTAATGTCTATAGCAACAGTAGGAGCTGTTATAATAGGAGAAGTACCAGAAGCAGTAGGAGTTATGCTTTTTTATAAAATAGGTGAATATTTACAAAGTATAGCAGTAGGAAAATCTAGAAAATCAATAACTTCACTTATGCAAATAAGACCAGATTCTGCTAACTTAAAAGTTGGATCAGAAATAAAAGTAGTTTCTCCAGAAGAAGTAAGTATTGGAGATATAATAGTTGTAAAGCCAGGTGAAAAAATACCTCTAGATGGAGTAGTAGTAGATGGTTTTTCAATGGTTGATACATCAGCACTTACAGGAGAATCGGTTCTTAGAGAAATAGGTGTAGGAGAGTCTGCATTATCAGGATTTATAAATAAAAATGCACTATTAACAATTGAAGTAACTAAAGAATTTGGAGAATCAACAGTTTCAAAAATACTTGATTTAGTTGAAAATGCAAGTAGCAAAAAATCTAAAACAGAAAACTTTATAAGTAAGTTTGCAAAATACTATACACCATTTGTATTATTTTCTGCTATGGCAATAGCATTTATACCACCACTAGTAGTACCTAATGCTGAATTTTTAGATTGGTTTTATAGAGGACTAGTATTTTTAGTTGTTTCTTGTCCTTGTGCTTTAGTTTTATCAATACCATTATCATTCTTTAGTGGAATTGGTAACTCATCTAAACATGGGATATTAATAAAGGGAAGTAACTATTTAGAAGCACTTAAAAATGTAGATACAGTAGTATTTGATAAAACTGGTACACTTACAAAAGGTGTATTTAAAGTAACAAAAGTATCGCCTGTTGGAATAAGTGAAAAAGAGTTAATAGAATATGCTGCATATGCAGAAGTAAATTCAAACCATCCAATAGCAAAATCTATAGTAAATTACTATAAAGAAAGTATAGACTTAGAAAAAATAACATACTTTGAAGAAATAGCAGCACATGGTATAAAAGTAAAATATAATGATTTACACATATTAGCTGGTAATGATAAGTTAATGAGGAGTGAAAATATATTATATTTCAAAACTGATGATATAGGAACAGTAGTTTATATAGCAGTTAATGGAGCTTATAGAGGATATATAGTAATATCTGATGAAATAAAAGAAGATAGTAAAGAAGCTATAAGAAACTTAAAATTAAGTGGCGTTAAAGAAGTTGTAATGTTAACAGGAGACAATGAAAAGGTAGCAAATAAAATTGCTAGTGAACTAGGAATAGATAAAGTTTATTCAAACTTATTACCTAATGAAAAAGTTGATAGATTAGAAGAAATATTTAAAGAAAAATTACAAAAAGAAAAAGTTGCATTTGTTGGAGATGGTATAAATGATGCTCCAGTACTTGCAAGAGCAGATGTTGGTATAGCGATGGGAGCATTAGGGTCAGATGCAGCAATAGAGGCAGCTGATGTAGTTTTAATGACTGATGAGCCAAGTAAAATTGCTAAAGCAATAGAAATAGCAAGAAAGACAAATAAAATAGTATGGCAAAATATTGTATTTGCATTAGGGGTTAAGGCGATAGTATTAATACTAAGTGCAGGTGGAGTAGCTACTATGTGGGAAGCAATATTTGCAGATGTAGGAGTTGCTTTAATAGCAGTATTAAATGCAATGAGAGTTATGAAATAAATAAAAAGCTATTTAAAATAAAGTGTGCATTTTCTAAAAAATTATGATAATTAGTATATATAATATCATAGTATAAAAGGAAAATGCACACTTTTTATGTAAATTAAATCATAAAACTATATAAAAATATTTTGTTTAGTTTTTTATGTGATAAAATATTAATGGAAAATATTTGTAAATATATTACTATGAAACTAAAGTAGCTTGAAAGGAATATACTATGAAAAAGATTTTCAAAGTAATATCTATATTATTATTAGTTATTATGTCTATTACAGTGTTACTCTATGTAAGATACTTAAATCTTGATACCTATACATGGGATACTGATAAGGGCATATTAACTTTAGGAGAAAAACAATATAAATGTGAATTAGTTAATAACTCAATAGATTTAAAGCTAGAAAAACAAATAGGTAAGATTGAAGGAGAAGATTTCTCGTTTAGGGTATGGTCTATTAAGGGAGAAAGTATAAATGAGCAAATAGCCATTAAAGGTTTTATGTTCCCAGTAGATATATATAGCAGAATTAAATAGCGCTTAAACTAATATTAATATATAAAAGCACTTGCTTAGTAGCTAGTGCTTTTATTGTATAAAAATAAATATTTTATAGTGCAAATTTTGTAAAATTTTATAATAAAGAAGTAAGCTCACTTATAACATCATCAACAGAACGTAGCTTATCAGCTTTGTATGCATCAGCACCACAGAATAATAGTCCATTTTCTACATCACCACTAACAGCATTTATCAAAGCCTTTGAAATGCAGTAAGGAGTATCTTTTGGGTTGCATTTAGATATACAGTTATAACATTTAGTTATAGTTGGTCTATTATTACTGATATCATCTATAAATTTATTATGAATAGCTCTTCCAGGAAGGCCAAGAGGACTTTGAATTATTTCTATATCTTCAAAATTTGAATTAATATAAGTATTTTTGTAATTTTCATGTGCATCGCATTCATAAGTAGTAACAAATCTAGTTCCAACTTGAACGCCATCAGCACCTATATTTATGTATTTAGCAACATCTTCTGCAGTTGAAATACCACCAGCAGCTACAACAGGTATGTGTTTATTGTATTTATCACCATAAAATTTAGCTATTTCAAGTATTTCTACAAATTCTTTATCGTAATCGATGGATTTTATATCTTCTAAATCATTCTTTGAAAATCCAAGATGTCCTCCTGCTTTCGGTCCTTCTACAACTATTAAATCAGCTGTAGCATTTTCTTTTTTATCCCAAATCTTAAGTACTAAACTACAAGCTTTAGATGATGAAACTATAGGTGCAATTTTAACATTAGAACCTTTAGTAAAGCTTGGTAATTTACTTGGAATACCAGCTCCAGATATAATAAGATCTACAGTTGAATTTACACACTCTTTTACATATTCTTCGTAATTATTCATAGCAACCATTAGGTTTACGCCGATTATTCCACCATTAGAAATTTCTCTTGCTTTTGATATATGCTTTCTTAAAGATCTTAAGTTAGCATTTAAATTATTTGTTTCAAAATCAGGTTCATCATAACCTATTTGAGCGCCTGAAATTACGCCAATTCCTCCTGCATTTGCAACACTTCCAGCTAAATTAGAACGAGAAACTCCAACGCCCATCCCCCCTTGTATTATAGGTACATTTGCAACTAAATCTCCAATAACTAAATTTTTGATAAAAATCATCCCCTTATTAAAAAATTTTTAAAATATAGTACTAAAAAATTTACTTTTAAAAAACATCATACAGAGAATATTTTAATCATAGATATAAAAATTAATAGCTATGATTATCGTTGTTATATAAAATACTTAACAAATATATTGATTAGATAAAGTAAATTTTTTTGTATGAAAAGTATTGTAAAATAAAAAAAGTATTAAGTAAAGCAAAAATTTTTATAATCAAAATAAATATGCTTTTCAAAAAAATATTTATAGTTAAAATGTTGATATTAAGCCAAAGTAGTCTTAATAGTATTATTATCGGTTGTTCAGCTGATTGGTAGTGATTGGAAAATAAATTTAAAAAAGTGATTGACTTTTTGATTTGAATCTAATACATTTTGAGTATCAAAACAAATCTTTGGCAATAAAGATATTTGTAAGAGATAAGGAGAAAAGTATGGAAGGGATAAGGAGAAAAGTATGGAAGGGATAATCATAAAGGGTATAGGTGCTTACACTCCATCTAAGATTGTTAATAACGATGATTTAAGTAAAATTGTAGAAACAAGTGATGAGTGGATAAGATCTAGAACTGGAATAAAAGAAAGACGAATATCTCAAGGTGAAGATACCTCATATATGGGAATTAAGGCAAGTGAAAAAGCTATTGAATTAGCTAATATAAAAAGAGAAGATATAGATTTAATAGTTTTTTCTACTTGTACACCAGATATGTTTATACCATCGAGTGCTTGTATAGTACAAAAAGAAATGGGGTTAAAAAATGCAGTAGCTTTTGATTTAAATGCAGCTTGCTCAGGTTTTGTATATGGTATAGATGTGGCAAGGAGTTTAATAAAAACTAATAATTATAAAAATGCACTTGTTATAGGGAGTGAAAATTTATCAAAAGTAATTAATTGGGAAGATAGAAAAACTTGTGTACTATTTGCTGATGGTGCAGCAGCAGTAGTTTTATCTAAAAGTGAAAGTGAAGGAATAATAGACTCTATATGCAAATCCTATGGAGATAATGGCGAGTTTTTAAGCATAGGAGGAAGAGAAATAAAAAATCCATTTATGGACGAAAGTATTTCAAAATATCAATATTTAGATATGGATGGTTCAGAAATATTTAAATTTGCAACATCATCAGTTACATCTTCTATAAAAGATATACTACAAAAAAATAATATGACAATTGATGATATAGACTATATAGTTCCACATCAAGCAAATGTAAGAATAATAGAGTATGTTGCAAAAAAATTAAAAACTTCTATGGATAAGTTTTATATGAATATTGATACATATGGAAATACATCATCTGCATCAATACCCCTTGCATTAAATGAAATGTATAATAAGGGTATTTTACAAAAATGCCAAAACTTATTATTAGTAGGTTTTGGTGGAGGACTTACATATGGTTCATGTATTATAAAATGGAGTATATAAAGTTAATTTAAATTAAGTTAAAATACGGTAAATTTTAATACCGTTAAAATATATACCCAGGTTCTGGGAAAATAAAACAGTAAATTAAAAAAAATTTGGAGGAAAAGAAAATGATATTAAACAAAGTTAAAGAAATAATGATGGAGAACTTATCAATAGAGGAGGAAAGTATAACTTTAGAAAGTACATTTGAATCTTTAGAAATAGATTCATTAGATGTATTCCAATTAGTTATGGAAGTAGAGGAAGCTTTTGGAATACAAATAGAGAACCCAGAAAATATGAAAACTATAAAGGATTTAGTAAATTACATAGAAGAAAAAACTAAAGTAAATGCTTAATTTATAGGAGGATATATGAAATATTCAAAAATAAGTCAATTACTGAATATAAAATATCCTATATTCCAAGGAGGTATGGCATGGATTGCCGATGCCTCTTTGGCAGCAGCAGTAAGTGAAGCTGGAGGATTAGGTATTATATCAGGTGTAGGACAGACAGAGGATGTAAGAGAACAAATAAAAAAAGCTAAAACATTAACTGATAAACCATTTGGTGTAAACATAATGTTAATGGCACCAAATGTTGATGAAATAGCAAGTTTAATTATTGAAGAAAAAGTAGATGTAGTTACAACTGGTGCGGGAAGTCCAGGAAAATATATAGAAATGTGGAAAGAACATAATATAAAAGTAATTCCGGTAGTACCATCTGTTGCAATAGCAAGACGTATGGAAAAGTTAGGTGCAGATGCTGTTATTGTTGAAGGAATGGAAGCAGGAGGACACATAGGTCAATTAACAACAATGGCTTTAGTTCCACAGGTAGCTGATGCAGTGGATATTCCTGTAATAGCTGCTGGTGGAATAGGTGATGGAAGAGGCATAGCAGCAACTTTTATGTTAGGAGCTCAAGGAGTACAAATAGGTACTAAGTTTTTAGTAGCTAAAGAATGTAATATCCATCAAAACTACAAAGATAAAGTTATAAAGGCTAAGGATATAGATACAGAAATAACAGGCACATCAACAGGCCACCCAATAAGATCTCTAAGAAATAAATTTACAAGACAATATATAAAATTAGAAAAAGAAAATCTAGGTAGTGAAAAATTAGAAGAGTTAGCGAGAGGCTCTTTAAGAAAGGCAGCTAAAGATGGAGATGTGGAAAATGGATCTCTTATGGCAGGACAAATAGCTGGTATGGTAAGCAAAGAGCAAAGTTGTGAAGAAATTATACAAGAGTTAGTTAGTAAATATGAAGAATCCATAGGTATTTGTAGGAGGGCTTATGAGTAAGAAGATTGCTTTTTTATTTCCTGGTCAAGGAGCGCAATACATAAACATGGGAAGAAGCCTATATGAAAATATAAATGAGTGCAAAGAGATATTTGATAAAGGCGAAGAAATACTAGAAATGCCAATTAAAGATATTATATTTGATGGAAGTGAAGAAACTTTAAAATCAACTAAATATAATCAACCTGCAATACTTTTAACATCACTTGCTTGTCAAAAGGCATTAGAACTTGAAGGAATAGAGGCTGATTATGTAGCAGGATTGTCATTAGGAGAATATAGCGGTCTTGTATATTCTGGAATCGTTTCATTTGAAGATGGAGTAAAGCTAGTAAAAAGTAGAGCTACTATAATGGATGAAGGAATAGAAGAAGGCGTAGGATCTATGGCAGCAGTTATGAAGTTAAGTAAAGAAAAAGTAGATACTTTACTTAAAGAAGCATCTAAATTTGGAGTTGTAGAAGCTGCAAATTACAACTGCCCAGGTCAAGTTGTTATAACTGGAGAAGTTGATGCAATAAGGGAAAGTGTATCAATTGCAAAAGCTTTAGGAGGATTATGTATACCACTTAAAGTTAGTGGAGCATTTCATAGCTCACTATATGAAGAAGTAAGCTTTAAATACTATGAAAGTATAAAAGACGTCGAAATAAATGAACCTAAAAAAGTAATGTACTCAAATGTATTAGGTAAACCATACTCAAAACAAGATGATATAAGAGATTTACTTAGAAAGCAAATAATGTCACCTGTATTATTTGAAGATAGCATAAACCATATGTTAGATCAGGGTATAGATACTTTTATTGAACTAGGCCCAGGAAAGACTTTATCTGGATTTGTTAAAAAGATAGATAAAAAAGCTAATGTTTATAATATAGAGGATTTAGATACTTTAAAATCTACAGTTGAAAAAATAAAATCAGAAGGCGAAATTTTATAAAGGCCATGGAGGAAAATATGTTAAAAGGAAAATGTGCAGTAATAACAGGTTCAACTAGAGGGATAGGAAAGTCTATAGCTATAAAATATGCAAGCTTAGGATGTAATATAGTTATAAACTATAAAAGCGAAAATGATGAAGTTAATGCCCGTGAGTTAAGTGACGAAATATGCAAGTTAGGTGTTGATACTTTGATAGTCAAAGCAAATGTAGGAGATTTTGAAGAAGCTAAAAACCTAGTAGAAAAAGCTAAAGAAAAATTTGGAAAAGTTGATATTTTAGTAAACAATGCTGGAATAACTAAAGATAATTTAATTCTTAGAATGAATGAAAGTGATTTTGATGATGTAATAAATGTAAACTTAAAAGGTTCATTTAACTGTTTAAAAGCAGTAACACCAATTATGTTAAAACAAAAGCGCGGAAAAATAATAAATATGGCATCAGTAGTTGGAGTTATTGGAAATCCAGGTCAAGTAAACTACTGTGCGTCAAAAGCAGGAGTTATTGGGATGACAAAATCCCTAGCAAAAGAGCTTGGAGGTAAAAATATAAATGTAAATGCTATAGCACCTGGATTTATAGATACTGACATGACTAGGGTATTAAGTGAAGATCAAAAGAAAAATATATTATCACAAGTTCCATTAAAAAGATTAGGATTAGTATCAGATATTGCAAATGTAGCAGCATTTTTAGCAAGTGAAGATTCAGATTATATAACAGGCCAAGTAATACACGTTGATGGCGGAATGGCAATGTAAGTGGAGGTAAATATGAATAGAGTTGTTATAACAGGTATGGGAGCAGTAACTCCTATAGGAAATAATGTAGAAGATTTCTGGCAAAACAGTAAAAATGGAAATTCAGGAATAGATTTTATAAAATCTATGGATACATCAGATCTTGAAGTAAAAGTAGGTGGAGAAGTAAAAGATTTAAAATTAGAAGATTATTTAGATAAAAAAGAAATAAGAAGATTAGATAGATTTACACAATATGCACTTATAGCTAGTGAAGAAGCAATAAAAGACTCTAACTTAGATTTAGAAAATATTGATAGCGATAGATTTGGAGTTATGGTAGGGTCTGGTATTGGAGGATTCCATACACATCAAAGTGAGTTTGGAAATATTCATAAAAAAGGACCTAAAAAAGTTTCACCAATGTATATACCAATGGCAATAATAAATGCAGTTGCTGCAAATGTAGCTATAAAATATAATGCAAGAGGAATATGTACATCAGCTGTAACTGCATGTGCAACAGGTACAAATAATATAGGAGATGCTTTTAGACATATAAAGCATGGTTATGCAGATATTATGTTATGTGGTGCATCGGAAGCGTCTTTTACACCAATAGCTATAGCAGGTTTTAATAATATGAGAGCATTATCTACATCTCAAGATCCTAAAAGAGCATCTATACCTTTTGATAAAGACAGAAATGGATTTGTTATGGGAGAAGGTGCAGGAATATTAGTAATTGAAAGTTTAGAACATGCCAAAAAACGTAATGCTAAAATACTTGGAGAAATAGTTGGATATGGTTCAACTTGTGATGCTTATCATATAACTTCTCCAGATCCTAAAGGAATTGGAGCATCAAAAGCTATGTTAAATGCAATAAATGAAGCTAATATAAATCCTGGTGAAGTTTCATATATAAATGCTCATGGAACATCAACGCCTTATAATGACTTATTTGAAACAAATGCAATAAAAAATGTATTCAAAGAAGATGCAATAAATATTCCTATATCTTCAACTAAGTCTATGACAGGACATTTATTAGGTGCTGCAGGTGCTATAGAATCAATAGTATGTATAAAAGCTCTACAAGACGGATTTATACCACCAACAGTAGGTTATGAAAACAAAGATGAAGAGCTTGATTTAGATTATGTACCAAATATCGGTAGGGAGTCGGATTTAAAATATGTAATAAGTAATTCATTAGGATTTGGTGGACATAATGCATCTTTATTATTTAAAAGATGGGAGTAAATATTATGAAACTTGATGAAGTAAAAGAAATTATAAATATGATAAATGATTCAGAGTTGTCTTATTTTGAAGTAAATATAGATAATAAATATATAAAAATGGATAAATCTATGTCAAGAAGCTATGGTAGTTTAAACCAAAGCTATAGTAACATATCTGAGATAATAGAGGAAAAATCTTTAGATACAAATTTAAATAATAATATAGAAGCAGCTATAGATAAAGATATAAATGAAGAGATTGAAGATTTTGAATTTATAAAAAGTCCGATGGTAGGAACTTTTTATAAAGCTATATCACCAGACGAATCTCCTTTTGTATCTGTTAATCAAAAGATATCAAAGGGAGATATAGTTTGCATAGTAGAAGCTATGAAGCTTATGAATGAAATAAGTTCAGATTGTGATTGTGAAATAATAGATGTACTAGTAGAAAATGGATCAATGGTTGAATATGGAGAGCCACTATTTAAAATAAGGAGAAAATAATATGCTTACAGTAAAAGAGATAAAGGAAATTTTACCTCACAGATATCCTTTTTTAATGGTAGATAGAGTAGAGGAAATAGTTTTAGGTCAAAGTGCTAGAGGGTATAAAAATGTATCTGCTAATGAAGAGTTCTTTAATGGACATTTTCCAGAGTATCCAGTTATGCCAGGAGTTTTAATATTAGAAGCATTAGCACAACTAGGAGCAATAGCAATACTTTCTATGGAAGAACATAAAGGAAAACTTGGATTTTTAGTTGGAGCGGATAAAGTTAAATGGAGAAAGCAAGTAGTTCCAGGAGATAGATTAGATTTGCATATAGAAATAATAAAAATGAGAGGTCCTATAGGAATTGGAAAAGGAACAGCTACTGTTGATGGAAAAGTAGCATGTGAAGGCGAAATAATGTTTTCTATTGGATAGGTGATATTATGTTAAAAAAAGTACTTATAGCAAATAGAGGAGAAATAGCTGTAAGAATAATAAGGGCTTGTAGAGAATTAGGTATATCTACAGTTAGTATATATTCTGAGGCTGATAAAGAAGCACTTCATACTCAACTTGCAGACTACTCAGTATGCGTTGGGCCAAATCCTTCAAAGGATAGTTATTTAAATGTAGCTAATATATTAAGTGCTTGTATATTAACAGGATGTGATGCTATACATCCTGGATTTGGTTTTTTATCTGAGAATCCAAAGTTTGCAAAAATGTGTGAAGAGTGCAATATAAAATTTATAGGGCCAAATTCTGATACTATAAGTCTTATGGGAGATAAATCTCAGGCAAGAAAAATAATGAAAAAAGCTAATGTTCCGGTAATTCCAGGTTATGAAGGCAAAATAGATTCTTACGAAGAGGCTTATAAAATAGCTAAAGATATCGGCACACCTATAATGATAAAAGCATCTAGTGGCGGTGGTGGAAAAGGTATAAGGGTAGTTAAAGATTTAGATGAGTTTAAACACAACTATGAAGCTGCAAAAAGTGAGGCTATGGCATGTTTTGGAGATGATAGAATATATATTGAAAAATACATTGAAAATCCAAGGCATATAGAGTTTCAAATTATAGCAGATGAATATGGTAATATAATACACTTAGGTGAGAGGGAATGTTCTCTTCAAAAAAATAATCAAAAAGTATTAGAAGAAGCTCCATCAACTTTTTTAAATAAAGAATTAAGAGAGAAAATGGGTAAAGTTGCAATAGATGCAGCAAAGGCAGTAAATTATAAAAATGTTGGAACAATAGAGTTTTTAGTTGATAAAGACCAGAATTTTTATTTTATGGAGATGAATACAAGAATTCAAGTAGAACACCCTATAACAGAAATGATAACTGATGTTGATATAGTTAAAGAACAGTTAAAAATAGCCTCAGGTATTAAATTAAATTTAAGTCAAGAAGATATAAAAATACAAGGTCATGCTATAGAATGTAGAATAAATGCAAAAGATGCAGGAACTATAAGTGAGTTAAACATGCCATCAGGGTTAGGTGTTAGAGTAGACAGTGCAATATATTGTGGATACACTATACCACCATTTTATGATTCTATGATAGCAAAACTTATAACATATGGAAAAGATAGAGAAGAAGCAATAATAAAGATGAAAAGATCTTTAGGAGAATTTGCAATTGGTGGAGTAAATACAAATATAGATTTCCAGTATGAAATATTAGAACATCAAGATTTTATAGATGGAAATTATGATACATCATTTTTGAACAAGGATATATCTTTGGCTACATAAGATAAATTTATAACACGTTGCTTGGAAAAAGTTTTAAATAACAATTTTATTGAAGTTCTATTTTTAAGAATAATTATTCATAAATGGATAATTCATAATACATTAGTATTATAATAATATGGAGATGACATATGCTTAAGAATTTATTTAGAAAAAAAGAGTATATACAAGTAAAATCAAGGGATTTAGAAGATGATAAAAATACATTACCTAATATACCAGAGGGTAAATGGATAAGATGTAATAAATGTAAAAATATAATCTATATAGACGATTTAAACTCAAACTATAATGTTTGTATAAATTGTGGGTTTCACTTTAATATAGGTGCAAAAAAAAGAATAAATCATATATTTGATGAAAATAGTTTTGTATATATGTTTGAAGATATACTAACAACAAATCCACTAGAATTTGATAATTATGAAGAAAAGATAAATCAAAATAAAGATAAATCTAACCTCAATGAAGCTGTAATAACAGGTGAAGGAAATATTTATGGTAAAAGAGTTTGTGCTGCAATTATGGATAGTAATTTTATGATGGGAAGTATGGGATGTGCTGTAGGTGAAAAAATTACTAGACTTATAGAGTATGCTACAAAAAGAGAGTTATCACTTATAATATTTACAGCATCAGGTGGAGCTAGAATGCAAGAAGGAATATTTTCATTAATGCAAATGGCAAAAATTTCTCAAGCTATAGCAAAACATGATAGCAAAGGATTATTATATTTAAGTATAATAACTAATCCAACTACTGGAGGTGTAACTGCAAGCTTTGCAATGCAAGGAGATATAATAATAGCAGAACCAGGTGCAACTATTGGTTTTGCTGGGAGAAGAGTAATAGAAAATACTATTAAACAAAAGCTACCAGATGAATTTCAAACTTCTGAATTTGCAGTAGAAAAAGGCTTTGTAGATTCTATAGTAAAAAGACAAGATATGAAAAATTATATATCAAAAATATTGAGTTTACATGGAGTGTGTGAAAATGTATAGTAGTGAAATAGTTGAAAAATCTCCTTGGGATAAGTTAAATATAGCTAGAGATAAAAATCGCCCTAATGCTAGATTTTATATAGAAAATATATTTAATGATTTTATAGAACTACATGGAGATAGATATTATAAAGATGATAGTGCAATAATTGGTGGAATAGCATCTGTAAATAATATAAATGTAACTGTAATAGGAATAAATAAAGGAAAAGATACAGGAGAAAATATAAAAAATAATTTTGGAATGCCACATCCAGAAGGATATAGAAAAGCTTTAAGGCTTATGAAGCAAGCAGAAAAATTTAATAGACCTATAATATGCTTTGTGGATACTCCGGGAGCATTTTGTGGAATAGAAGCAGAAGAAAGAGGACAAGGAGAAGCAATAGCGCAAAATTTACTTGTAATGAGTAAACTTAAAACACCTATAATATCAATAATTATAGGTGAAGGTGGAAGTGGTGGAGCCTTAGCATTAGCAGTTGCTAATAAGGTGTATATGTTAGAAAACTCAGTATATTCAATACTATCTCCTGAAGGATTTGCATCAATACTTTGGAAGGATGCTACAAGAGCAAAAGAAGCTAGTGAGGTTATGAAAATAACAGCTAAAGATTTAAAATGCTTTAATATAATAGATAGTATAATAGAAGAACCAGTAGGTGGTGCACATGAAGATCCAAAATTTATGTGTGATAAAATAAAAGAAAATATACTAAATGACTTAGAAAAGCTTATAAATACTGATCTTAATGAGGTTGTTGATATGAGGTATAATAAGTTTAGAAAAATAGGTAACTTTTATTAAAAATATTATGTACCAACTTAAACAGATTATAAAATTTATTATAGTAACAAGTGAAAATAAAATAAATGGAGAATATATGAAATGACAAATACTCAAGAGCTATTAAATAAATTATTGATACAGTTATTTAATGATATTTTACATATAGAAGAAAATTCCCTTAAAAATATAGATTTGATGGATTTATCAATGACGGAAATACATACCATAGAAGCTGTAGGAATAAAAGATGCAAAAACTATGGGAGAAATTGCACATGATTTGAGAATAACAGTAGGAACACTTAGTGCAGCTATAACAAAACTTATAAAGAAAGGATATGTTGAGAGAAAGAGGACCGAAGAAGATAGAAGGGTGGTACTTGTAAGTTTAACATCTAAAGGAGAAAATATTTATAGGGAACATCAAGTATTTCATGAAGAAATGATTACTTCAATGCTGAGTAATTTCTCAGAAGAAGAAGAACATATACTTGCAATAGCGCTAAAAAAATTGAATAACTTCTTTGAAGAAAAATATGAAGGACTTAAATAGAAAAATAAAATTATAAAGGCTATATTTATAAAGGCTATATATTAAATTTAAAAAAAATTTAATATATAGCCTTTTCATTATTTTATATATTTAACCTGCAAATCTTAATGAAGTAAGAATCACGATAATAGCCGTAACAAAAATTGGTATAACTACCGATGTAACAAAAATATCTTTATAAGATTCCTTATGAGTAAGTCCACAAATCGCAAGAGTTGTAATAACAGCTCCATTGTGAGGTAGAGTATCAAGTCCACCAGAAGATAAAGATGCAATTCTATGAAGAATTTCCGGTGAGATGTTTAAAGCTTGACTTATATGTAAATAAGTAGGTGCTAAAGCATCAAGTGAAATCCCAAGACCTCCTGAAGCTGAAGCTGTAAGACCACATATTAAATTTACAGATAAAGCTTCAGATATTATTGGATTTGAAGATATACCAAATATAAATGACTGTATAACTCCAAATACAGCTAATGATTTTATGACACTTCCGTATCCAACAATTGCACTTGAATTAAGTAACGGTCTAAAAGAATTTGTTACACCTATATCAAGTATTGACTTTAAATTTTTTATTTTTTTTAAATTAGTTAAAACTATAAAAACATCTGCTAAAACAATTGCTATAATAACACTCCATGTTCCAGATACACTACTTAAAGTAGTTCCAAATTCACTTAAGTAGCTACCATCTATATTTTCATAATAGACCTTTGAGAAAAATAAGTTAGTAACAAATATTATTATTATAGGTAATATAGCACTAAATATATTTGGTAAATTACTATAATCTGTCTCTATACTTTTATCACTGTGATTTCCATATCCTTCTCCATTTACTTTAGCAGATTTTGCACGTTTAGTAAGCCAAAGCATACCAAGAGTTAACATCATAACACTAGCAACTATTCCTATTATAGGAGCTGCAAATGTATCAGTTCCAAAGTATTTCATAGGAATAACATTTTGGATTTCTGGAGAGCCTGGAAGTGCTGTCATTGTAAAAGTAAATGCTCCAAGAGCAATAGTTCCAGGAATAAGTCTTTTAGGAATATCAGCTTCTTTAAATAACATAGATGCAATTGGATATAGTATAAATGCAACTACAAATAAAGATACTCCTCCATATGTAAGAAGTGCTCCTGATAATACGACTGCAAGTATTGATTTATCTTTCCCAAGTTTTTGAGTAATAAAATGAGCGATAGATTTTGCATAATTAGCTTCTTCCATAAGCTTTGCAAATATAGCACCTGTCATAAACAGTGGGAAGTAATTTTTTATAAAGTTTGCAAAACCAGACATATAAACTTCTGTATAATTAGCCATTAAATGACCATTAAATCCTGTTGTAAGAATTATTGTTATAATAGCAATTATGGGTGCTGTGATAATCGTTGAGTACCCTTTATATGCTAAATACATGATAATTATTAATGATAAAATTAAACCTAATATGCTAAACATAGCTGTTCCTTTCTTTATATATAAGATTATTTTTATAATATATTACCCTTATATAAAAACAATAAACATCTTATAGTATATAAATATACTTAAATATCCTAAAACAATAAATAAAAATATAATAAAAATTACCAAAAACATTGAAAAAAATGTCGAAAAATGTTTACAATTAAAATTATCAATTATACTTTATATTAAGGAGGAGAGTTTTATGGGATTTTGTATTGGTATCTTTAAATTTTCACCGGTATTTGTACTGGCTGGTCTAATGATTTCAGGTATGGATTGCTTAATTGCAGCACCAATAGCTACCATATATGCATTTATAGTAGCATCTATAACAGATAAACTTAAATTTAATGATT
>CAJFPU010000042.1 GCA_904418825.1 uncultured Romboutsia sp.
TTAATTTATTTTATTTGCTCTGTTAAATAATTGTGTTATTAATTATATAGAAATAATGAATTAATGATATAATGTAATAAAGTTCACAATTGTTATATATTATGAAATATATAACTATAAAATCATAAAGTTAAGGGGTATGTATATGGATTTTTTTATAAATATAGGTATTGTAGGCACAGCATTTATATTTTTAGGTAAATTAACAAATAAAGAAAATAAAAATATACAAGAATTTAATAATTTAGAATTTCTAAATAAACTTATTTGTTATATGGAATCAGAATTATTCGCCAAAATACACATAAAATACGGAATACAATTATTGATTTGCGGTATAATTGGAGCCTTATTTTATAATACATTAGGTTTATTTATGGTAGCGGTAACAATTTTAGTTATGACTTTTTATCTTGCAAATATATTTATTAACGGATATAAATATTGTTTTCTATCAAGGTAATATATTCATAAAATTAATATATTACGAACTAAATATATAAAATTATATAAATAGCCACACTTTACTCTTAAATACATTAGAGATATTAAAGTATGGCTATTTTTTTACTATTTTACTATAATTATCACTAAGTAAACTAGCATCGCATAGTTAATTTAAAGAATTAAATATAAGTATTATTTAATACAGATTTTGGTTTTTGTGATTAATATATTCCCCCGTCGGAAAATACGACGGGGGATATTTATGTATAAAGTAATTTTGCTATATATTAAAAAGTTTTTTAAAGAAAAAATTAATGTTACCAAAGATGAAGTTAGCGTTACCGAAGAAAATAATATGCTCCCTTCATGAAAACAATTTTATTATTTTAACTGTCTACCATAAAGGGAGCATATCAGTATTTTATGTCTAGCTATTTTTATTTCTTACTTATCACTCAATTATCTAACAAAGCCATTTTCTTAATTATTAAATTTTACTTTTTAAACTATCTATTACATTTAGTTCTTCTAATATTTTGGATAAATGATAGTTTAACACTGGACTTTTTTCATTATCTATCTTCCAATCAAAAGTATCAAAATCATATATTTCTTTTATTTTTAAATAATTATCATAGCTTATACATATTTCTTCATCTAGAAGCTGTATAGATTTTATATGATGATTTATTGATTTATATAATGAAATCTGATTTTCTATGATATCTATATCTACTTGATTCTTAGTATATTTCATTTCATCTACTAATTTAGGATATATAGTATCTAATTTATTAATCTTCTTTCTCAATTTATCTCTATCAAAAAAACCATTATTTATTATTCCAGATTTAACACATTCTCTTGTAATTTTTCTAGCATTATTTAAACTTTTATCAGTTAGTTCTAAATAATCAGGTCTTGCTAACACATAGTTTATGATTACACCTATAACAACACCCACAGATGTATCTAAAACCCTATGTATAGAATAATACGCTGGATTTGATTCTATAATACCTAAATGTATTGATAAAAATGTCACACTAGAAACTATTATACCTGAATTTATTCCAAGCATTGTACAACCATATATAGTTGCCATTATTCCGAGACCACATAATATCGGATCTCCTGGTTTAATTAGTACACATAAAAAACCTACTAATCCACCCATCATGGTTCCCTTTACTCTATTAAATCCTAACTTTAAAGATCCTTTTACCGTATCTTGTACTGATGCTACACATCCTACACCTGCAAACATTGGATTTTGAACTAAGTACTGTGCTAATAGTGTACAAATGGAAACAGCTATCCCTGTCTTCACAGTTCTCATACCGATTTTCTGTAACTTCACTTTGCTCCTCCTAATAAAATAAATACTTTGTCAACTATTTATTTTACTATAATAATATAAATAATTCATTTAAATCTTAATATTTTACAATTTTTTCATATTTATATAATTTAATTGCATAAAAAAAATACCAGTTTTTCATCTGGTATTTTTTTAATTTATTATATTATTATATAATTCCTTGGCTTATCATTGCATCTGCCACTTTTTAGCCACGGATTTATCCGCAGCGGCAGCAAGGATATATCGTTGGCGATACGTATTAATACACTAACTTGATTATAGAAATTAAGTTACTATATTATCCCTTGACTCATCATTGCATCTGCTACTTTTAAGAACCCAGCTATATTTGCTCCAACTACATAATTTCCTGGAGCTCCATAATTTTCAGCAGCATCTTTAGATGCTTTGAATATATTTTTCATTATTCCATGCAATTTTTCATCTACTTCTTCAAATGTCCAATATAATCTCATACTATTTTGAGACATTTCAAGTGCTGAAGTTGCAACTCCTCCTGCATTTGCAGCCTTCGCTGGAGCTACTAATACTCCTTTTTCTAATAAGTATTCTATAGCTTCATTTGTACAAGGCATGTTAGCGCCTTCTCCTATTACTATAGTTCCATTTTTAACTAATATTTTAGCATCATCTAAATTTATATCATTTTGAGTAGCACACGGAAGAGCTATATCACACTTAACTGTCCATATTCCCTTTTGTCCTTCAAAATATTGAGCTCCTTCTTTTCTAGCTACGTATTCTTTTATTCTACTTCTTTCTACTTCTTTTATTTGTTTAACTATACTTAAATCTATTCCATTTTCATCTACTATATATCCAGAAGAGTCACACATTGCAACTACTTTAGCTCCATAAGCCATAGCTTTCTCAGCTGCGTATATAGCAACATTACCAGCTCCTGATATTACAACTTTCTTACCTTCAAAACTTTGACCATGATAATTTAACATTTCATTTACAAAATATATAACTCCAAATCCTGTAGCTTCTTTTCTAACTAAAGATCCACCATAAGTTAATCCTTTACCAGTTAAAACACCAGCATCATAAGAGTTTCTTAATCTTTTATATTGTCCGAATAAGTATCCTATTTCTCTTGCTCCAACACCTATATCTCCAGCTGGAACATCTAAATCAGGACCTATATGTCTATATAATTCAGTCATAAAACTTTGACAGAATCTCATTATTTCATTATCTGATTTTCCTTTAGGATTGAAGTCTGAACCACCTTTACCTCCACCTATAGGTAATCCTGTTAAAGAATTTTTAAATATTTGCTCAAATCCTAAAAATTTTATTATGCTTAAGTTAACTGATGGATGAAATCTAAGCCCACCTTTGTATGGTCCTATAGCACTATTAAATTGTACTCTAAAACCTCTATTAACTTGTATATTTCCATTATCATCTACCCAAGGAACTCTAAACATTATTTGTCTCTCAGGTTCAACTATTCTCTCTAATATATTTTGTTTTATATACTCCGGATGCTTAACTAATACAGGTTCTAATGAATATAGTACTTCTTCTATTGTTTGGTGAAATTCGCTCTCACCTATATTTCTAGCCTTTACTTGGTCTATAACTTTCTCTATAGTTTCTTTAGCTTGTGTTTCAATAGTGTTTCCTGATACATTTTTAATTTCAAATCCCATTTTAACATCCCTCTTTTATATAAAAATATACTTTAAGTAAATTCTATTATCTCTCAAAACATTTTCAATATATTTTGTTAAAATTTACTTATTTTTTCTATTCAAGACGTTATACTTTTTTATAATTACTTTAAGAAAAATATTTTATTTAAGTAAACATTATTTATATTTTCATATGACTAAGATATATATTTATCTATATAACTTAATAACTATATAAAGCACTTTAAAAAAATTAATTAAATAGATATTTTAGGTACATGTAAAATATCTATAATAAAATATATCTTCCCTTTATAGTTATTACTATTGTTATTATTCAAAAATTATTCATATATTATCTAATTTTTAAATATATAAAAATAGGATAAAGCATTAACTTTATCCTATTTCCACCATTTCTCCATTGATTGCATATATTATCTTTTCACAAATATTAGTTATGTGATCTCCTATTCTTTCAAAGTATCTTCCTATAAATAAAAGATTAACGCCTTGATTTACAAATTTAGAATCTGTATTCATTATTTTTAAACAATCATTTTGTACTTGTTTATATAAATTATCCACTTTATCATCTTGTAAGGCTATTTCTCTAGCTAAGTCATTATCTTCATTTTGTAAAGATTCCTTTACACCTAAAATCATCTTTTTACATTCTTTATACATTTTTACTATATCATTTAAATCTTTTATATATTCTTCTTGTCCTATTTTTATAGTTTCTTCTGCTATATTTACTACATAATCACCTATGCGCTCTAATTCTATCGCTATACATCCTAGTGCATATATATACCTTAAATCTTTAGCCATTGGTTGTTTTAATGCGAATAGTTCAATACTTCTATCTCTTATGTATTCTCTTAATTCATCTATTTTATCATCTTGATTTATTACTTTTTTACAGCCTTCAATATCTTTCTTTAACATACACTCAACAGATAAATCTAGTATTCTATCACATTTATCTATCATATTTATAGTGTATTGTTTTAAATCATCTATACTTAGACTTAAATTTGTATTTAGCATATTAATCCCCTTTTATTTAATTTATAATTATAATAACTCAAATTTTAACCAAATCTTCCTGTTATATAGTCTTCTGTTTTTTTATCCTTAGGAGAAGTAAACATTTCTTTTGTTTCACTGTGTTCTACTAATACTCCATTTAAGAAAAATGCAGTATCATCTGATATACGAGCAGCTTGTTGCATATTATGAGTTACTATTACAATTGTATAATCTTTCTTTAATTTTTCTATAAGTTCTTCAACTTTAGATGTTGAAATTGGATCTAGAGCAGATGTTGGTTCATCCATTAATATGACTTCTGGTTTCATAGCTATAGCTCTAGCTATACATATACGTTGTTGTTGGCCTCCAGATAATCCAAGTGCAGATGTTTTTAATCTGTCTTTTACCTCATCCCATATAGCTGCACCTCTTAAACTTTCTTCAACTATTTTATCTAAAGTTTTTTTATCTCTTATGCCATGTATACGAGGTCCATAAGCTATATTATCATATATACTCATTGGAAATGGATTAGGCTTTTGAAATACCATACCTACTTTAGTACGTAATTTTATAACATCTTCAGTTTTATATATGTCTTCCCCATCAACTTCTATTTTTCCTTTTATTGTTACATTTTCTATTAAGTCATTCATTCTATTTAATGTTCTTAGGAAAGTTGATTTTCCACATCCAGATGGACCTATTAATGCTGTAACTTTATTTTCTTTTATATCTATATTTATATTTTTTAATGCTTGATTATCTCCATAAAACAAATCTAAATTTTTTATACTTAATTTTACATTATCTAAACTCATATCTACACCTCATAATATATATCTTAATAATTTGCCTTGTTTAATTTCTTTGCTACAACTTTTGCAACTGTATTTAAAAATAAAACCATAATTATTAACACTATCCCTAGACTAGCTGCTGAATCTATATCTCCTTTTTCTTTTGTTAAAAGATATGCATGTACAGTTAAATTTCTAGCACTATCAAATATGCTACCTGGCATTTGTGCTACTGTTCCTGCTGTTAATAATATTGCTGCTGATTCCCCTATTACACGACCTACTGATAATATTACTCCTGATAATATTCCTGGTATTGCACTTGGTAATACTACCCTGTATAATGTTTGGAATTTAGTTGATCCCAAAGCTAATGATGCTTCTCTGTATCCTTGAGGAACTGTCTTTAAAGCTTCTTCTGTCGTTCTTATTATTACTGGTAATATTATTATTGCTACAGTAAGTGCTCCTGATAATATTGAATATTTTAGATTTAAAACTACTACAAAGAAAATTCCACCGAACAATCCATATATTATAGATGGTATACCTGCCAAACTTTCCGTTGCAAATCTTATTGCATTTACTATTTTTCCTTTTTTAGCATACTCTTGTAAATATATAGCAGATAAAATACCTATAGGTGTAGCTATTGCTATAGAAAGTACAACTGTATATAAAGTTGTAACTATCATAGGAAGTATCCCTCCGCTACCATCTGCTGAATAATTACTTGTTAAAAATGATAGATTTATTCCACCAATTCCTTTTGCAAATATATATCCTACAATTACTACAAGCACTGATACTGTGAAAAATGCTGATAAATAAATTAATAACTTTAATAAATTCTCTTTTAACTTTCTCATATTAATTTCCCGCCTTGTTTGAAAGTTTATTTAATATTAGGTTTAATATTAGTATAAATGTAAACAATACAACACCTGTTGCAAATAGCATTTCTTGATGAGTACCAAATGCATATCCCATTTCTAATGCTATATTAGTCGTAAGTGGTCTTACACTATCAGTTAAAGATGATGGCATAACTGGTGAATTTCCTGCTACAAGTATAACAGCCATTGTTTCACCTAAAGCTCTACCAATACCTAATACTACAGCTGCTAATATTCCTGATTTAGCTGCTGGTAATACAACTTTAAATATTGTTTCTATTTTAGAAGCACCTAGTGCTAATGAACCTTCTTTATATGCTTTTGGAACTGCTCTTATTGCGGTTTCTGATACTGCTATTATTGTTGGTAACATCATTATAGCTAAAACTATTATTACAGCTAATAAACTTTGACCTTTTGGTAATGCAAATATCTTTTGTATATTTGGTACTATAACTGCTAATCCAAATATTCCATATAGTACAGATGGTATTCCTGCTAATAACTCAACTGCTGGTGATATAATTTTTGCAACACTTTTTGGCGCAACCTCAGCTATAAATACTGCCGTTAATATTCCAACAGGTACTCCAATTAAAAGTGCACCTAATGTAGCAATTATAGACGCTACTACCATAGGAGCTATTCCAAATTTATCACTTCCAGGTAACCAATCAGTTCCTGTAAAGAAATCTACAAAAGAATATCCCTTAAATAAAAATGGCGTTAAACCTTTATAAAATACAAATCCTATTATTAACAATAAACTTAAAACTGCTATTAATGAACTTATAAAGAATATATTCTTTGATACCTTTTCTATAATATATTTATTTTTATTTCTATTACTCATATCCTTAGTTTCTGCTAATTGAGCCTTAGCCAACATAAATCAATCTCTCCTTTAAATCAATTATTTATACTTAATCTCTATATATACTTAATCTCTATAGTTAGATAATAGCTTGGAAAAGTTAAATCTATATTAGATTTATGTTAGGTTTATGTTATAACGTTAAGTCTATGTTAATTTTTTTAAGTCTAAAAAATTTATGTTAAATTCTATAGTGTTTATTTAACTATCACAAGATATATTAGGTTATAAAATACTATTTTTAGTTTATCTTAATATTGGTACGATAATATTTGATAAGATCCAATACAAATTTAAATAAAATCAAATTTTTATAATAAAAATAGTACTAGACAGTATTTTACTATCTAGTACTTTTTTTAGAGATTAATTTATGCTTATAAATCCTTTATCTTCTACTATTTTTTGTCCTTCTTCACTTAATATGAATTCTATAAACTTTGTACCTTCTTCACTTTGTACCTTCTTCAGATATTTTATCTTCTTTATTAACTAATAAGAAAGGTCTTGCTATAGGGTATTTATTATCTTTTACATTTTCAACAGTTAATTCTACACCATCTATTGTTAATGCATTTACTTTATCATCTACATATCCAAAAGAAATGTACCCTATTGAATTTTCATTTCCTTCAACTATTGATTTTATATTTCCTGAACCATCACTTATTTGAGCATCTTTAGTTAATTCTTCTGATTCAAAACCAACATTTTCTTGGAATCCATCACGAGTTCCTGAACCATCTTCTCTAGATACAACTACTATCGGAGCATCTTTACCTCCAACTTCTTTCCAGTTAGTTATTTTTCCTGTATATATATCTTTTACTTGTTCTAATGTTAAATCTTTTACTTCATTATTTTTATTAGTTATAACAGCTATCCCATCTATAGCTATTTGAGTTTCTTTTAATCCAGATGCTTTTTCTTCATCTTTTAAGTCTCTTGATGCCATACCTATTTGTGAAGTTCCTTCTATAGCATTCTTTATCCCTGCTGATGATCCTATTTGTTGAACTTCTACGCTTATACCTTCATTCTTAGCTGAGAAATCTTCTCCTAATACTTCAACTACTGGTCCTACTGAAGTTGATCCTGATATTGTAACCTTATTTGAATCTTGACTAGCTGATCCATCTGATGAACCACATCCTACTGCTAATGATCCGATTAACATTGTACCCATTAAAAGTGTTGCTATTTTCTTATTTAACATATTCTACTCCTCCATTAAATTCAAAATTTATTTAAAGTTTTTTCATTTTTTAACCCTTACACCTTAATGTTACTTTTTTTTTGTTAAATAAATATTATAAATCGGTTAAGTAAATGTAAATAATGTTAAAATTGTGTAAATGAAAAAGATGCCTTGAATTAAGACATCTTTTTTATTTAATATTCTTTTTCTAATTTATCTACTAATTCTTTAAACACTTCTAATGCTTTATCAACAGATTCTTTCTTTTCCATATCAATACCAGCATCTCTTAATTGATTAAGTGGATAATCAGATCCTCCACTCTTTAAAAATTCTATATATTTATCAACAGCTACTTGGCCTTCTGTTAATATCTTTCGACTTAATGCACTTGCTGCAGAGAATCCTGTAGCGTATTTATATACATAGAAATTTGAATAAAAATGAGGTATCCTTGCCCATTCTAATCCAATTTGTTCATCTACTATTGTAGATTCACCATAGTATTTTTTATTTAGATCATAGTACATGTCTATAAACTCTTTAGCTGTTAAAGGATTTCCACTCTCTACATTAACATGAGTTAATTTTTCAAATTCAGCAAACATTGTTTGTCTATATACAGTTGTTCTAAATTGCTCTAAGTAATAATTTAGAAGATATATTCTTTCTTCTTTTGAGTCTGCTTTTTCTAATAAATAATTTATTAAAAGTAACTCATTTAATGTAGATGCAACTTCTGCTACAAATATTTTATACCCAGAGTATAAATAAGGCTGAGTTTTCTTAGAATAATAACTATGCATAGAATGTCCTAGCTCATGTATTAATGTGAATAATGAATTAAGATCATCTTTATAGTTCATTAGTATATAAGGATGTGAATCATAACTTCCCCAAGAATAAGCTCCTCCTTGTTTTCCTTCATTTTCATAAACATCTATCCAATTTTCATTAAATGCTTTTTTTATTAATCCTAAATACTCTTCCCCTAAAGGTTTTAATGCATTTAGTATTATTTCTTGTGCTTCTTCATAAGGTATTTTCATATCAAAGTTTTCAGTTAAAGGAACATATAAATCATACATATGTATTTCATCTAAATTTAAAAACTTTTTCTTAATATCTACATATCTATTTAATGTATCTAAATTCTCATGTACTGATTTTATAAGATTATTATAAACATCTACACTTATATTATCTTGGAATAATGACGCGTATAAAGCAGATTCATATTTTCTTGCTTTTGAGTAAAATATTTCTGACTTAATACCTCCATATAACATAGATGCAAAAGTATTTTTATATTTATCATATGTTTTGTACATTGCTTCAAAGGCATTTTTTCTAACTTTACTCTTTTTACTCTTTAAAAATGTTGAAAAATTAGAATGAGTTAATTTTACAGTTTCTCCATCTTCATTTTCTATTTCTGGAAACTCCATATCTGCATAAGATAGCATATCATAAGAATTTTCAGGAACTGATGTCAAGTCTGAAACTGCAGCTAATATTTCTTCTTCTTTTTCTGATAGTGTATGAGGTTTATCTCTTAATATTTCATCTATATATTTTTTGTAGAACGATAGTTTTTCATCTTCCAAGTATGCTTTAAGTTTAGATTCATCTATAGATATTATTTCTGGAATCATATATGATGATGCTGTAGATAACTCTGTAGATAGCATATCGGTTTTAGTTGCCATAGCTTGATTTTCATTTATTCTAGTATCTTCATGTTGCTTCATATGTGTATACACATATAAATTTTGTAATAACTGTGAAGCTTTTTCATATACATTCAGTGCTTCGTACATATTCTCTTTGCTTTGTGATAATTTACCTTTATATTGCTTTATATTATTTATATAAGATTTTACCTTTTCTATATCTTTTTCAATAGATTCTTTATTTGAATACATTAAATCTATATTCCATTTGTATTTATCATCTATATTTTTTCTATCCATTCCCATATTTTAACTCCTTATAGGTAATTTTATTTTATAATACAGATACTAAGATAGCTCCTTCTGATGTAAATGTCCCCATTATAGGACCAATGCTAGCAATTAATATTTCCTTAAATTTTGAATTTTCTTCTATTATAGCTTTTATTTTATCAGCTTTTTCAGGACAATTTGCATGAGCTATTATAACTGTTTTTTCTATCTCATTATCTACATGAGTTCTTACATAGTCTATGGCTTTTTTTATACTATTTACGCTACCTCTTGCCTTATCTATAGGTTTAACTAAACCTTCATCTATTCTAATTATTACTTTTAAATTTAGCGCATTCATTACCTTTCCTGCTAAAGGATTTACCCTCCCACCTTTTATAGCATTTTCTAAAGTATCTAATGCACCAAAGAATATAATATTCTTTTTATATTTTTCTATTTCAATTAGTATTTCATCCATAGTTTTTCCTTGTTCTATTAATTCATTACATTTTAACATCATTAATGCAACACCTATAGAACCACTTTGTGTATCTATTACTTCTATTCTCTTTTTAGGATGATCTTCTAAATACATAGTTTTAGCTAATACAGCGTTACTATATGTACCCGAAAGCTTTGATGTTAAGGTAAATACTAATATTTCATCTTCTTCGCATTTATAAGCTTCTATAAACTTATCTGGTGATGGACTTGATGTTTTTGGTAATTCTTTAGAAAGCTTCATTTTTTCATAAAAAGTTTTATCATCAATTTCTACTCCGCCTATATAAGTTTCTTCACCGAAGCAAACATTTATACCTATTATATCATGATTTACTCTTTCAATGACTTCTTTAGGTAAATCACATGATCCATCTGTTATTATTTTTATATGTCTTTTCATTCATACACCTCTACTTTAATTATGACTATATCTTATTTTATATTATTTTAATGTAAATAATCTACACTTATTATATTTTTTAAATTATTTAGCTCATTTACTAATTCTTCTAATATGATTCTTCTATCATATACTATAAAAAAACTTAACTTCCAATATATATTTTCCACATTCTCTATATCTATATTTTTAACACTAATCTGTGATTTTTGAAATATATTATATAAAGCAGTTATAACATTTATATTGTTTACTTTTATATTAAATATCGTTTGCTTTTTCTTGAAAATTATTTTATCAATATTTTTTAATATATAAAGTGTTATCATTACAAGTGACCATGCACAAATACTTAAAACATAATATCCATATCCTAAAGCTATGCCTATACATGCTGTAGCCCAAATACCTGCCGCTGTAGTTAATCCTCTAATCCCATTTGATGTTTTTAAAATTGCTCCAGCTCCTAAAAAACCAATTCCTGATAATACTTGAGCTGTTAATCTAGCTGGGTCACTATTAGTTTGTGAGCTGTATTGTGCAAATAATGATAATGATGTTATAGATGTTATACATGATCCTACTGCTACTAATATATGTGTTCTAAATCCTGCAAATTGATGTGATTTTTCCCTTTCTAATCCCGTTAATCCACCTATAATTAAAGCAATTATTAGCCTCATTATTATAGCTTTATTAGTTATAATAATAATCCCTCCTTATATGTTTATATAATCCTCTTTAATAAATATTTATTTAATATAAAATTTATATGAATATATAAATAATATATTACAAATTCTTAATTGCTTTTTTAGATATAAATATATACTTTTAAACTTTAATTTCAATAAAAAATTTACTTCGCTCATGTCGCCAACGACTTCGTCCGTTGCTCAAAATATTTTTTATGATTAAATTCAATACATTGATATAACTATATTTTCAAGTTTATCCATAAATATTGAAGTAATATAATTTCTTTAAACATAAAAAAAAGTCCACTAATGTGGACTATTTATTACTTAAAGTAATATATTTATTTATCAATATATCAATTTTATTACTTGTTTCTAATAATTCATCTTTAAAAATCTCTGGATATTCCATATATGCATACATTTGTTCTCTTAATAAATCTATTTCTTGTTTTAATAATTCTAATTCACTATTTGCCATATAATCACCATAGTCATAAATTTATCTATTACTTTGTTTATATAATAACAAATTTTTACATATATTGTCAATAATCTTAATTATAATAATGAATGATTATAAAAATATGATTTTATTTTAAATATCTGATATATTTATATATTTTGTATAATCTATTTGCTTCTTTGTTTTAATTGACAGCTAAAATTACTATTGTTATAATTTTATTGATAATGAATTTCATTAGGAGGTTTAAATTATGACTGTTTCTGATTTAAAAATAGGCCAAAAAGGAATTATTGCTAATATATATGGAAATGAAAAATTAGTTAAAAGATTATTAGCTTTAGGATGTATAACTAATACAGAAATAGAAATTAAAAAAATTGCTCCTTTAGGAGATCCAATTATAGTTAGATTTAGAGGATTCGATCTTGCACTTAGAAAATCTGATGCTAAAAATATACTATTAAAGTAAGATTGGAGGTTATAACATGATTAATGTAGCTTTATTCGGTAATCCTAATGTTGGTAAAACAACTGTTTTTAACTTACTTACTGGTTCAAATCAATATGTAGGTAACTGGCCAGGTGTTACTATCGATAAAAAAGAAGGCTTTTTAGGCGATGATATAAAAATAGTTGACTTACCTGGAATTTATGCTATGGATACTTTTTCTAATGAAGAAAAAGTTTCAAAAGAATTTTTAGAAACTGGAGATGTAGATGTTATAGTTAATATTGTAGATGCATCCAATTTATCTAGAAATCTTTATTTAACAACTCAGCTTATGAAATTTAATAAGCCGATTGTTATTTTACTTAATATGTTAGATGTTGCAGAATCTAAAGGTATATATATTGATTTTGATAAACTTTCAAAAGAACTTGGTGTCACTGTAATCCCTATAATAGCTAAGAAAAAGAGCGGATTTGACAAAATATCTTCAGCTATAAAAGTTTCAGTAAATAAAAACATAAATTATAGTATAGATTTTGGAAACGAAGCTAAAACATATAAAAAATTAGATGATATACTATCTAGATGTATAAAAACTACTTCAAATAAAAAAATATCTATAAGTGATAAAATAGATAATATCGTTTTAAATCCCATTTTAGCATATCCTATTTTTATAGGAGCATTATTGCTATTATTTAAATTTACATTTGATTGGGTTGGCGGACCTTTACAAGAAGGTTTAGCCACTTTAATAGAAACATATATATCTTCTCCTATTAACGATATGCTAGTAAATTCTAGCCCTTGGTTTAAATCACTTATTATCGATGGTATATTAGGTGGAGTATGTGGTACTTTACCATTCTTCCCACTAATATTTACACTATTTTTCGGTATATCATTATTTGAAGATAGTGGGTATATGTCTAGAGCTGCTTTCTTAATGGATAATATAATGAGAAAAGTTGGTCTATCTGGTAAAGCATTTATACCTATGGTTATGGGTCTTGGTTGTTCTTCTCCAGCTATAATGGCTACTAGAACTTTAGACAGTGAAAAAGATAGGAAAATAACAGCACTTATTTCTCCACTTATGACTTGTGGTGCTAAACTGCCTATATATGCAGTATTTGTTGCTATTTTCTTCCCTAAAAATGCTGCTTTAGTTACTACATCTTTATATTTACTTGGAATAGTAGTAGCTATATTAGTTGCTCTAGTTTTAAATAAAACATCTTTTAAAACTGATATTGAGCCATTTATACTAGAATTACCTGAATATAAATTACCTACATTAAATGCATTATTAAAAAATACTTGGAATAAGTCTAAAGGATTTTTAATAAGAGTTGTAACTGTAATGTTTGCAATGTCTGTTGCTATATGGTTATTATCATCATTTAACTTTAACGGATTTACAGAAGATATGAACAATAGTTTCTTATCATACTTAGGTAAACTTATGACTCCTTTATTTTCACCACTAGGATTTGGAGACTGGAGAGCTTCAGTTTCTATATTAACTGGTCTTGGTGCTAAAGAAATAGTTATATCTACTATGCAAGTGCTTTATGGTAACTTAGATACAGTTTTACCAACAATATTTACTGGTGTTACTGCTTATGGATTCTTAGTATTTAGTGCATTATATACTCCATGTATAGCAGCACTTGCTACTATGAGAAAAGAGTACGGAAATAAAATGATGTTTACATCACTTATATATCAATTTGTTATTGCTTGGATAGGAGCATTTATAGTTAAAATTATCGGTGATACTATATTCTCTGGTAACCTAGGTTCTTTAACCGAATTAGCTATAGGAGGCGTAATATTATTAACTTCTACAATTATACTTTTAAGAATGTTTAACAAAAAATCATCTGGTTGTAGTAGTTGCTCTAGCTGTAGTAGCCAAAGTAGTTGTTCTATTCAAGAAAAAGAGAAATCTAAAAATGCATAATAGTAATTTTAATTAAATAGAAAAAATCTGATAGGTAAACTTATCAGATTTTTTTATTACTATAAATAAATATATATCACAAAGTTTTATTATCAGATAAATTTCGATTAAAATATCTCATCTATTAATTCTTTTAATATAATAGATGAGATATTTTTTTATTTATTAGAATTTAACATCTACTGTTACTTCTTTTCCACTTCTATTTAAAGTTACTTTCGCACTTTCTCCAGATTTATATTTATATAGAACTTTATTAAGATCTGTCATAGTTGGAGTCTTATCATCTCCTACCTTAACTATTACATCCCCTGCTTGTATTCCTGCCTTTTGAGCTGGTGTATTTGATACAACTTCAGCTATATATACACCTTCATCTGCTGCTAAATCAGTTCCTGTTGATGCTTCAAATGTAGTTACATCTATACCTTTTATACCTAAAGTAACTTTTTCAAAATTTCCTGATTTTATAACTTGTTCTATTATGGGTTTTGCTGTATTTATAGGTATAGAGAATCCTATTCCTTCAGCTGAAGACACTTTAGCTGAATTTATACCTATTACCTGACCTTTTTCATTTAATAGTGGTCCTCCACTATTTCCTGGATTTATACTTGCATCAGTTTGCATAAGTCCTGTCATAGTTACTGATTCTGTTTGAATTGTTCTATCTAATCCACTTATTATACCTTGTGTAACAGATTTTTGGAATTCAAGACCAAGTGGATTTCCTATTGCTATTGCTATATCTCCTACTCTTACCTGATCACTATCACCTAATTCAGCAGCTGTTAGGCCTGTTTTATCCACCTTAACCATCGCTAAATCTAATTTTGCATCATTCCATAAAACTTTACCTTGTGTAGTACTACCATCATTGAATAATACTTTAACATCTACAGCTTGACCATCTGATACAACATGTGAATTTGTAAGTATATAACCTTTTGAATCAACTATAACACCTGTTCCTACACCTTCTGATTGAGTTGGTATAGCAAATATATTATTATTACTTATAGTTGTTGTCGTTATCCCTACAACAGAAGGCATTGCTTTATCACTAACCGCATGATATATATTTTGACTTTTTCCACTGTCATTTACTACAATTTCCTTTGAAACTGAATTTTGATTAGTATCGCCAATATTATTTTTCATAACTACTATTGTAAGTAAACTAGTAAGTACACTTGTTATTATACATACAAGCACTGTTAAACCAATTCCTCTTTTATTTGACATAAACATCCTCCTAATAATTTTAATTGACTAAAATATTATTACTTATTATTTACAATATTTATTGTTTGATAACAATAAATATTGTAAATGGATATTCTTTAACTAATAGAATTTAATCTATAGATTAAATTCTATTAGTTAACTATTTTTTATTTTATTAAATTTCACTTTTTATCAGTAAATATTATACAAATAAAAAAATGAAACCATCAACTAGATGTATTATCTTATTGATGATTTCATTATATTACCTTAGTCTTAACTTAACCTTAACTACTAAAGTCTTTTTTCTAACTCTTCTTTTTCCTTCTCAAATCCTGGTTTACCTAATAAAGCAAACATATTTTTCTTATATGCTTCAACACCTGGTTGATCAAATGGATTAACTCCTAATATATATCCACTTAATGCACAAGCCTTTTCAAAGAAGTATACAAGGTATCCAAAGTTATATTCATCTAATGTTGGAATATTAACTATTAAGTTTGGAACATTACCATCTGTATGTGCTAATAGCGTTCCTTGGAATGCTTTCTTATTAACGAAATCTACAGTTTGTCCAGCTAAGTAGTTTAATCCATCTAAATCTACATCAACTTTATCTATAGTTATCTCTCTCTTAGCATTTTCTACATTTAACACTGTTTCAAATAATATTCTCTTACCTTCTTGTATATATTGACCCATAGAGTGTAAATCTGTTGAGAAGTCTACAGAAGCTGGGAATATACCTTTATTATCTTTCCCTTCACTCTCTCCATATAATTGTTTCCACCATTCTCCTACATAATGTAATTGAGGTTCATAGTTTACTAATAACTCTACATCTTTTCCTTTTCTATGTAATGCATTTCTAACCACTGCATATTGGTAACTGTCATTATTCTTTAAATCAGATGTGTTAAATGCTTCACATGCATCAGCGGCACCTTGCATCATCGCATCTATATCTAAACCTGCACAAGCTATAGGTAACAATCCTACTGGTGTTAATACTGAGAAACGTCCACCTACATCATCAGGAATTATGAAAGTTTCATATCCTTCTTCATCTGCTAATTTTCTAAGAGCACCTTTTGATGAATCTGTAGTTGCATATATTCTTTTGCTTGCTTCTTCTTTTCCATACTTCTTTTCTAATAAATCTTTAAATATTCTAAATGCAATTGCAGGTTCTGTTGTTGTTCCTGATTTTGATATAACGTTTATAGATATATCTTTATCTTTTATTACATCTATTAAATCCATCATATATGTAGAGCTTATATTTTGTCCTACAAAATATATTTCTGGAGATTTTCTATCATCTTTAGATAAATTGTTTCTGAATGAATGGCTTGCCATTTCTATAGCAGCTCTTGCTCCTAAATAAGATCCCCCTATACCAATAACTAAAAGTACATCTGAATCAGACTTTATTTTTTCTGCAGCTTTTTTTATTCTAGCAAATTCTTCTTTGTCATAATTTTTTGGTAGTTCTACCCATCCTAAAAAATCATTACCTAATCCTGTTTTTTCATGAATCATCTTATGAGCTTGATCTACATAAGCTTGCATACAATCTATTTCATGCTGACTTATAAAACCTATTGCTTTACTATAATCAAATTTAATACTTCCCATAGTTCTACCTCTCTCCTTTTTTAGTATAAGAAAATTATAACATAAATTACCATTATAATTAATCCTAAAATTAATTTGATTTATTTGATTATTATAATAAATAAAAAAGTTGCTTCAAACGAGGCAACTTTTTTATTTATTTAATTATTTATTTACTATTCTTCCTGCAATAACTTGTTGTGCTATATTAACAGCGTGATCAGATACTCTTTCTAAATTAGATATTATATCTAAATATATAACTCCGCTTTCTATATTACATGAATTAGTACTTAATCTATTCATATGATTTGCTCTACATGATTTTTCCATCATATCTACTTGTTCTTCCATCTTTATAACTTTACAAGCTAACTCAACATTTGATGTTTTCATGGCTTCTAATGCATATGTGTAAGTAGATATAACTTTATTGTACATGTCTTTAAGCTCAACTATTCCTTTATCTGAGAAAGATATTTCTAAATTTGACATATCTTTTGCTAATTCAGCTATATTCTCAGCATGGTCTCCTATTCTTTCTATATCATTAACTGTGTTGAATAAAGCATCTACCGTTTCTCTTGAATCTTCATTTAACGAAGCTTTAGATAACTTAAGTAAATAATTTAATATTAACTTTTGTAATTCATTTATAAGTTTTTCTCTTTTAAATGAGAATTCTATCTTTTCATTAGATTTTTCTACAATTCCATCCATAGCTGCATTTAAGCTTTCTTTAGATTTTTCACCCATTCTTAGAGTTTCTTTAACTATATTAGCTAATGCTATTGATGGAGTTTCTATCATTCTATCATCTATATATTTAACAACTTTAGAATCGTCATCTTGCTCATTTTTAGTTTCAGGAACTAATTTTAATGCTAATTTAACTATTAACTTATTAAATGGTAATAATATTATAACATTTATTACATTGAATAATGTATGTGCATTTGCTATTTGTCTAGCTGCATCTGTAGGATCTATAGCAGTAACTATTGCTACTATAGGTTTACTTAATATAAGCATAAATATCATTGAACCTAATACATTAAATGTTAAATGCATTATAGCTGCTCTTCTTGCATTTCTGCTTGCACCTATACTAGAAATTAACGAAGTTACACATGTACCTATATTTTCACCATATAATATTGGTAAAGCTGCTGTTACAGGTATTAATCCTTGGGAAGCAAGAGCTATTAACATACCCATTGAAGCACTTGAACTTTGTACAATAGCTGTTATAGCAAATCCCATTAATACTCCTAGTATTGGATGATGTCCAAAGCTTAGTAGCATATCTGTAAATCCTTGATATTCAGATAATGGCTTAACAGCCTCTTTCATAAAGTCCATACCAGTAAATAATATACCAAATCCTATAAGTATTTCTGCTATATGCTTATGTTTTGGTTTATTAGAGAACATATATATAACTATACCTATTCCTAATGCTACCGGAGCAAGGAAATCAACATCTAATGACACTAACTGAGCCGTTACAGTTGTACCTATGTTAGCACCCATTATAACACCTATTGCTTGAGGTAAGCTCATTATTCCTGCGTTAACAAATCCAACTACCATTACTGTAGTTGCACTACTACTTTGTATTACCATAGTAACTACCATACCAACTAGTACACCCATTACTACATTGCTAGTAAGTAGTTCTATTATTCTTTTAAGTTTTGATCCTGCTGACTTTTGAAGACCATCTCCCATAAGGTTCATACCGTATAAAAATAAACCAAGGCCTCCCATAATTCCTATTGCTATATCCAACGCTTTTATCCTCCTTTATATTAAATAATTAACGTATTAATATTTCCTTTTGTATTCTATCAAATTTCTATACATTTTGTGTTAAGATTATGTTAAATATTATAAACATATTAAAATCATGTGAAATTTAGGTAAAATTTAGCTTTATTTGTTAGAATATTTTTCTATAATTTTCTCTGCACACTTTATCCCATCTACTGCTGCAGTAACAATTCCACCAGCATATCCAGCACCTTCTCCACAAGGATATAAATTCTTAATATTTATAGATTGTAAAGTATCTTCATCTCTAACAATTCTTATAGGCGCCGATGATCTTGTTTCAACTCCTGTTAATACAGCATCATGCATTGCAAATCCACTTAACTTATTATCTAGCTTTAGTAATGCTTCTTTCATAGTTGAAGTAACAAATTCAGGTAAACATTCTCTTAAATCAACAAATGTATATCCTGGTTTATATGATGGCTCTACATTTCCTAATGATGTAGATACTTTATCATTTAAGAAATCTCCTACTAATTGTACTGGTGCATTATAGTTTTTCCCACCTAATTCATATGCAAGTCTTTCATATTTTTCTTGGAAATAAACTCCTGCAAGCGGATCTTCACTACCAAAATCAGAAGGTAATACGTTTACTAAAAATGCACTATTTGCATTTACCTTATCTCTAGCATGCTCACTCATTCCATTTGTTACAACCTCAAATTCATTAGATGCAGATGCTATAACACTTCCGCCTGGACACATGCAGAAAGTATATGCTGTTCTAAGATTTGAAGTATGTTCTATTAACCTATAATCTGCAGCTCCAAGTCTTGGATGATTATAGAACTCTTTATATTGAGATTTATTTATTAACTCTTGAGGATGTTCTATTCTAGCACCTATTGCAAATGGCTTTTGAATTATGTTTACTCCTCTATTATAAAGCATTTTATAAGTATCTCTAGCACTATGACCTATTGCTAGTATAACAACATCTGATTCTATAGTTTCATTATTATTTATAACTACTCCTTTTATGCATCCATTATCAATTATTATATCTGTAACTAATGTATTAAATCTAACTTCTCCACCAAGCCTAATTATTTCATTCCTTATATTTTTAACTACATTTTTTAATATATCAGTTCCAACGTGAGGTTTATGAGAGTATAATATTTCTTCTGGAGAACCAAAATTAACTAACTCATCTAGTACTTTTCTACATCTAATATCTTTTATTCTAGTTGTAAGTTTCCCATCAGAAAAAGTACCTGCACCACCTTCTCCAAACTGTACATTTGAGTTACTTTTAAATTTTCTTTCATTCCAGAAATTATTTATATCATTAGTTCGATTATCTACATCTAGTCCTCTTTCAAGCATTATAGGATTAAATCCTCTTTGTGCTAAAACCAAAGCTGCAAATAATCCAGCTGGTCCGCTTCCAATTATAACCGGTCTATTATTTAATTTTTCAGTTCCCATTTCAACGCCTATATAATTACGTTGTTTTATTTCTACAACATCCTTTATAGAGCTTTTTAAAATTTTCCTTTCATTTTTAACATCTACATCAACTGTATATACAAAATCTATTCTTCCTCTTTTTCTAGCATCTATAGATTCTTTATATATAAAGTACTTTATAAGTTCATTTTCTTTTATTTTTAATTTCTTTAATATAAGTTTTTTTAATAAAGAAATATCTTCATCTATACCTAATTTTAAATTTGATACTCTTAACATTTTATTCTCCTTTATATAAATAATTTTTATCTTTTAAGCAATATAAAAGCTAGGATATAAACCTAGCTTTCTGTAAACATTAGCTCTATATTCTCTTTTTATATACTCATTCCAAATATCATCTATAAATCATTTAAATAACATATAAATTTATTTTACTTAAATATATATTGTTATCTTACTTATAGATTTTAAATCCATATATTAGTCTTTTTTAGTTATAAGTCCTCTTATAACTTTCATATTATTAAATACTTTTTCTAAGAAATTTTCAGCTTCTTCATTATCTAAAAGAGCTATTTCTAATTGTTCATCATTTGGTATATTTTTAGACTCACAATATTGTTTAGCTATATCTATTAATTCATTCTTTTCATCTATATTTAAGTTGAATTCTTTGTAATCTATTATTATGTATTGTTTAGTTTTTTGAGATGCTACTTCACTATATCCTATTTCTATATGATATATAACAGCATATAAGTTATTTGGGCTTTCTTCTCCATTATATACAGGCACTGCTGGATTAGACTTTATAAAGTTTGTTGATACCGCTATTGCATTTCCTAAACTAAGACTCATAACTATACCTCTTTCTATTATTTTTATACATCTACTATTTTATACATTATTTGCATATATTAAAACCTTTTTTTATGATTTTTTTTAATTTAATTATAAAACCCTATTACATTACTCAATATATTTAAATTTATTATATTTTTACGTATATAACCATATAGAAATAATATATATATTTTTTTTACTAAGTTTATTACATTCTTAGTGTATTATTTCTATCAAGATATGTATGTATTCAATGATTTTTATATATGATGATTCTTATTTAAAACATATATATTAAATTTTTTTATAAAAATTTAGGAGTTGTATTGATTACAACTCCTAAGTTTCGTATTAAAAACTTAAAATATTAAGATATTTTAAGGTCTTTATATCTCTTACCTAAAGTACTTGGACTTATTTCATATTTTTTAGATATTTGAGCTTGTGTTATAACTTGTCCAGCAACCTTTTTTATATGATACTCTACAGCTGCAGCCCATCCATTTTCAGAACCCTTTACTTCTCCGTTAGCTTCCTTAAACTCATTCCAGAAATTTATACATGAATCTAAATATTCAGATTCAACATTTTGTCTAAGCATAGTACATACTTTACAATCATCTTCAGTAACAGCTACTTCTGCTAATTTATCCATTTTTTCTTCTTTTTGTTTCTTTAAATAATCCGCTATACTTGGCTCTAATAACTGTTGCATATATTTGTATAATATATGAGTATGATGTATTAAGAAAGTCTTCATATCTTTATATAAGTCTTCATATTGACCAAATAAAGTTTTTAAATCATTAACTATAACATCTTTAACTGTATCTGAAATACTTATAGTTATATCTATTAATATGCTAGTATCTTCAACATCTACTATTCTAGCTATCATAGAACTTCCTACTTTAAAATCTGCTAATAGTTTTACATCATCTGTATAAACTTCTCTTTCAGTTAAGCAATCTTTTAATAATATTTTTCCGTCTAATATTTCCTTAACTTCATAAACACTTACATATGATTCAAATAGATTTCTTAATATTTTAACTTCACTTGTATTAACTTTATCTCTATTATCTTCATAGAAAGCAACTGACATAACTTTTTTACTTTCCATTATATGATCTTGTATAAAGTAAGTATTAAAGAATCTATCAAATTTTGAATTTAATGCTTCATCATCTATTATATAAAACATTTCTTTAGCTTTTTCATATTCTTCTTTAAACTTATCTTGTCTTGAATACTCATATATTCTAGTATATAATTCTAAATATTGTTTTTGAGCTGTATTAACTTTTCTACCCGCTCTGTCTACTACAACATCTTTATTTAAACAACATCTTTTATATTTTTTGCCACTTCCACAAGGGCATAACTCGTTTCTCCCTAGCAATGTGAGTTTCACTCCTTTGTTTTTAATTTAAAAGTACAATTTGTTATTATACCATTTTTTATTAAATGATTCTATATTTATCATATTATTTTCTTATTTTTATGTATAGTGTTAAGTTTTGGCATAATCTTTTGTTCTACTTCAATTATAAACTTTCTATGCTAAGATGTTATAATCCTCTTTATTTTTTCAGTAGATTAATATAAATTGTGATTAAATATGTCATAATTTTTTATAATTTATATTATATTTAAATTAATTAACTCGTTGTGCTAGTTAATTATAATTATTGAAAATACCTAATTCTAACAAACTATATTTTGATAA
>CAJFPU010000043.1 GCA_904418825.1 uncultured Romboutsia sp.
TCCTACTCCTAGTATCATTACTGAACCTAATATATACATCCATTTTTGCCTAAATATAATTATTAAACTAGTCCAAAATGTAGTAGCCGTTTGTGTATGCCCACTTGGAAAAGAATAACCAGTTGCTGTTGATACTCTTAAAGACTCAAGTCCAGCAGTTCCTATTGGTCTAGGTGCTTTTACAAATTCTTTTATTCCTGTATTTATTACTATATTTGGTATTAATGCAAATAAAAGTTTTTGGCCGTACTTTTTATTTACACACCAATACATAATAGCAGTCATAATAATTATAACTGGTGCTTCTGTACTTATTGTTAATATTAAAAATAAAGCATTTAATATTGGATTTCTTATACTTTGGAAAAATTTTAGTATATTAATTTGAATGTTCATAATTACCTCCTTATCTTTATATCTTATATGATTATACACTTTTCTTAAAACAAAAAACCATATCATTTTTACGATATGGTTTTTTCTAAAATTATTTAATATTATTATGCTAAATTAATAATTGCATTTTCTGTACACTTATTTATATTAAATACTTTTTGTGATATTAATATAATTATAAATTCTGATATTGCCATACTAATCCATATTCCATTTTCTCCAAAAGCTTTTGCCATAATAACTAGTACTATAGGCAAAATAAATATAGATCTCATTGCACATATCATATTTGAATACTTAGGTATTTCTATTGCTTGATAGTACATAGTTGTTGTTAAGTTTTTTCCTATAAATAAATATGCTAGGTTATTTATATTTACTGCTATATATGATATGTTTATAAGTTCTTTATCTGATGTGAATACAGATATTATCTCTTTTCCAAATATAAAACATATTAAAGCAAAAATTATACCTATTATAATTGATGTTTTATTTGAAAGATTATAAAATACTAACATTTTTTCACTATCTTTAGCTCCATAATTATAACTTATAAGAGGCTGTGCTCCAAGTGTAACTCCTAAAAGTATTAAATATATATTTGTAGTTATATAATTTATTATTGCATAAGTAGATATACCTATTTCTCCAATTGTATTTACTAAAACTAAATTATGAACAAATATTATAACTGAAAAAGCTGCTTCTGCGAAAAATGATGGTAGCCCTATTTTTAATACTTCCTTTATTGTATTCATCTCTAAGCTTTGCTTTCCAAAACTTAATTTTCCTTTTTTAAATATGAAATGTGGAAGAGCTATTAAAAGAGTTACTATTTGCCCAAACCCTGTTGCTATTGCTGCACTTTTTATACCTAATCCTAACTTAAATATAAATATATAATTTAAAATTATATTACTTACTGTTCCACATATGGTAGATATCATTGCAAGCTTTGGTTTATTGTCATTTCTCAAAAAACTGTTAAATGCAATACCTAGTAAACTTGGCAAACAAAACAATGCATAATATTTTAGATACTCAGCTGCTAATGGTTGTAGATTATCAGTTGCTCCCATTATTTTAACTATCGGTTGTGCAAATATAACACAAACTACACTCAAACAAATACTCATTATTATTAGCATATATGTAGTCTGTCTAAATATACTAATTCCTTTTTCATCTTCATTTGCTCCAAAGTATTTTGATATTAATGCACCACCACCTACCGATACCATAGTTGCTAGGCCAAAAAATACTATCGTAATTGGCATTACTATATTAACTGCTCCTAGTGCAGCATCTCCAATTCCATTTCCTAAAAACACACCATCTATTATTGTATTCAACGATGCTATACACATAGCCAAAGCTGATGGTATAGCATATCCTAAAAACTGTTTGATCATTTATTTTTATCTCCTCTTTATTTTCTATTTATAATAGTAAACCTTCAACTAATAAAAGTGTCAATATTTTTATTAAAAAAAACCATATTACAATAAGTAACATGGTTTTTTTATTTATTTTTAAACTGTAACTGAACCTATATAAGGTAGATTTCTATATTTTTCTGCCCAGTCTATTCCATACCCAACAATGAATTTATCTTCTATTACAAATCCAACATAATCAACTGGTATATTTGAAGTTCTTCTTTGTGGCTTATCTAATAAAGTACATAATTTTAGTGATTTAGGATTTCTTATTTTTAATTCTTTTACTAAGTTACTTAAAGTAAGACCTGAATCTATTATATCCTCTACAATTAATACATTTTTACCAGCTATATCAACATCTAAGTCTTTTAAAATTCTAACTGTTCCTGAACTTTCAGTTCCATTTCCATAACTTGAAACACTCATAAAATCTATATTTACATCTAAGTCTATCTTTCTTATTAAATCAGAAACAAATACGCTAGCTCCTTTAAGTATACCTACTACTAATAATTGTTCGCCTTCGTAATCCTTTTCTATTTGCTTTGCTAATTCTTTTACTTTGTTAGCTATTTCTTCTTCTGATATCATTACATCTATAGTTGCCATTTTCTCTGCCTCCCTTACGTATATTATAATAAACTCATTATATCATATTTAAGCACATAATAGAATATTTTTATTTAATTTTAATATATAATTCGTTTATTCTGTAATCAAGAAGTATAATTTGGAATAATACAATATTTATATTATAATCTATATATGTAAATAATAATTTTAGGATGGTGATTATGTGAAAGTAAATCATGGTGCAAATTTATATGATTTATCTAATCAGTATGGATTTTCAAAAGAAGATTTTATGGACTTTAGTTCTAATATAAATCCTTTTGGATCATCAAAACTAGCTAAAGAATATATAATAAATAATATAGATAAAGTGTCATTATATCCTGATCCTGAATATTTAGATTTAAAAACTTCTATATCTAATTATTGCAATTGTTCAATAGACAATATAATTTTAGGAAGTGGTGCAACAGAATTAATATCTTCTTTTATAGAAACTATTAATCCTAAAAAATCATTACTTTTATCTCCTGCTTATTCAGAATATGAAAAAGAACTGTCTAAAATAGGATGTAATATAAATAAATTTTTTTCAACAAAAGAACATGATTTTACCATAAATATAGATACACTTATAGAAACTATTAATAAAGATAATTATGAATTGATCGTAATATGTAATCCAAATAATCCTACTGGATTTACTTTTACTAAATGTGAAATAGAAAAATTATTAAATAATACTAATGCTTTTGTTATGGTAGATGAGACATACATAGAATTTACGAATATGTCAATTTATTCATCTACTTCATTAGTTGATGAATATAAGAGTTTATTTGTTATAAGAGGTACTTCTAAATTTTTCTCAACTCCTGGTATAAGACTTGGTTATGGACTAATTTCAAATAATAAAATAAAACATGAAATGATATCTCATCTTGATTTATGGAATATAAATATATTTGCATCTATGATGGGTGAAGTAATGTTTAATGATAGTAATTTTATAAAAAACTCCTATTCATTAATAATAAAAGAAAGAAATTATTTATCAAATGAGCTTAGTAAATTTACTGATTTAAAAATATATAATAGTAAAGGTAATTTTATATTATGTGAAATAAAATCAAAATCTCTTACGGCTAAAGAAGTTAGAGAAAAACTTATACCTAATAAAATTATAATTCGAGACTGTGCTTCATTTGATGGTTTAGGTGAGTACTTTTTCCGAGTTTGTATTTTAAAACCAGAAGAAAATAAATTATTAATAGATAATTTAAAGAAAATTTTAAAATAGAATAAATAAAAGAGTGTAGATTTCATCTACACTCTAATTTTATATACACTCTTTTTATATTAAACAGCTTTATTAGCTGATTTTTTATTCCACTTTTTATTTAAATAATCTACAATTGCAGCTATAGCATTATCCCCTGATACGTTTGCAGCTGTTCCAAAACTATCTTGAGTTAAATATAAAGCTATCATTAAACTTGCAAGCCCACCATCAGATGGTATACTTATCATTGGTAAGAATGGAAGTGCACTCATTATAGCTCCACCTGGTGCTCCTGGTGCTGCTACCATTGCTATTCCTAGCATTAATATAAATGGTAACATTGTTGAAAATCCATGATCCATACCATTCATCATAAGTACTGCAACAGCAAATGATGTAACAGATATTATACTTCCTGATAAATGAATTGTTGCACATAAAGGCACACAGAATTCTCTTATTTCTTTACTTATACCATTATTTTTAGCACATTCAACATTTACAGGTATTGTAGCTGCAGAAGATTGAGTTCCTATAGCTGTTAAATATGCTGGTATTTGATTCTTTAACATTTTGAAAGGATTTTTGCCAGATATAGCTCCAGCTGTTGTAAATTGTATTATTAAATATATTATATGTAGAGGTATTACTACTAAGTAAACTCTCCAGAATATATTTAATATATTCCATACTTGACCTGCATATGTTATATTTGCAAATGTTCCAGCTATATAGATTGGTAGTAAAGGTATTATTATTGTCGATAAAACCTTAGTTATTATTTCTTGAAATTCTTGGAATAAACCATATAATATTTCCCCTTTATTATGATTTCTAAGTGCTGAAATTCCAAGACCTAAAGTAAATGCAAATACTATTGCAGCTGTTACATCTACCATTGGTTCTAATGGTATTTTAAATATTGGTGATAACATTCCTGCTTCTGGATTTCCTATTTGAGATGCTACACTTGGATCTATAAAAGATGGGAATATGATTGATGCTACTATAAAAGCTAATGTACCTGCTACTATAGTTGAACCATATGCTATTGCTGTTGTAACTCCTAATAATTTTCCAGCTCCTGTTGCAAGATCAGCTATTCCTGCAGTTACAAATCCTATTATTATAAATGGTATAACAAACTTTAAAAATGCTGAAAATAATGAACTTGCTGTAACTATAATTTTTACAAAAAACTCTGGAGCAAATGACCCGATTAATATACCGGCTATGATACCCATGATTAATTTAGGAACTAATCCTATTTTATTTTTACCCATAAATTTACCCCCTTTTAATTATACCTTTTCTTTTATAATAGAAATTTTTTCTTTTTATGTAGTAAAAATTTCTATCCATAAATTAGTTTAATTTAATTATTCCTTATATTTTATTATTGTTTATGTTTTATTATTACTTATATTTATAAATTATTAATATAACCTTTTCTTCCATATACAAAAATGAATAGTAAACTAAGTTACTATTCATTCTAATCATATATATTATAATTTACATTTTCTATCACATTAGGATCTTTACTATCTTTTAAAATCTTTTTATACTTTTCTATTTCTTCATTAACTATACCTAAACTCCAAACTAATACAAATAAATCATCAATAAATCCAAATGTACCTATAAAAATTTCAGGTATTAAATCTATCCCTGAAATGATATATAAAATTGCAGTTGCTAGTGAAAATATTGACTTAATTTTACTAAATATACTAACTCTATTGTCACTTAAAAAATCAGATATTTTAAAAATATTTATAAAAAATAATAACCCAAATTTTGCATTTTTAAACCTAATTAATACTTTTTTGAATATATCTAATATTATATTAGTAGCAAATGATATTTTACTCATATTTATCACCTCGTAAGCTATCTATTAAATTATATTATAACTCATATAATAGCCTAGATAAATAGATTATTTTATAAAAGATGTATACCTGACTGTGAACATTCACTTATCATATCATCAGGCCATACACCAACTTGAACTTCTCCTATGTGTGCTTTATTTAAAAAATACATACATATTCTTGATTGACCTATTCCACCACCTATTGTATATGGTAGTTCTCCATTTAATAACGCCTTATGATAATCTAATTCTTTTCTATCATTACAATTTGATAAATCTAATTGATGTTTTAAGCTTTCTTCATCAACTCTTATACCCATAGATGAAAGTTCTATAGCATTATCCAATACTGGATTATAAAATAGTATATCTCCATTTAATTCCCAATCATCATAATCTGGACTTCTTCCATCATGTTTTTCTCCATTATCTAATATCTTACCTATTTCCATTAAAAATACTGCACCTTTATCTCTTACAATTTTATCTTCTCTTTCTTTAGGTGATAACTCTGGATACATATCTAATAATTCTTGAGAAGTTATAAATGTTATTTCTTCTGGAAGTATTTTCTTTATCTCAGGATATATATCATGAACGTGTTCTTCCGTTTCTTTGAAAACTCTGTATATCTTTTTTACAACATCTTTTAATGTTTCTTTGTTTCTATCTTCTTTATTTATAATTAATTCCCAATCCCATTGATCTACATATATAGAATGTATATTGTCTAACTCTTCATCTTTTCTTATAGCATTCATATCTGTATATATACCTCTTCCAGTCTCAAAGCCATATTTTTTAAGAGCTACTCTCTTCCATTTAGCTAACGATTGTACTATTTCTACATTTTTATTTATATTTGGTACATTAAAATTTACAGCCTTTTCTACTCCATTTAAATTATCATTTGTTCCTGTTTCAGGTAATACAAATAACGGAGATGACACTCTTGTTAATTTTAATTCTTCTGAAAGTCTTTGTTCAAAATAATCTTTTAAATCTTTTATTGCTTGTTGAGTTTGTATTACTCCTAAACTTGATTTATACTGTTTTGGTATTATTAGACACATATTATTCTCCCCTTATAATTATAATTTGAGTATGATATCATTTTTGTTTATAAAAAAACCTTTCATCTCTATATTAAAAATATAGGGACAAAAGGTTATACTTTCGTGGTATCACCCTGATTAACTTAAATTTTAAGTTTTCTTACCTGTACACATTTTTAGATATAGTTTGATTTGATAACGAATTGATTCCGGCTAAACCTAATACTCTAAAATTTTAGGTTAGCAGCTTTTGGATATTTTTCAATATAAAATTTGTGCTAAATTTTTACTATCTTTAGTTTACTTTAGCTCCTTTTATATTTACTCTTCTATTCATCGCTTTTATACTATATAAATTAATGATAGAATACTAAATTTGTTCTGTCAATTATTTTATTTTTGATTTAGATTCTAGGCTTTAACTAGTTTTTTTATATATTTATTATAAAAATTTATATATATTTTTCCTTTATATAAAAAATATTTTTACTACTTACTCTTATTTTTATGAAAATATTTTTAAATTATGTGTTAATTTAATTAAAAATATATGCATTAGATGTACTCTCTCTTATTATAAGCTGGGTAGGTATTATTATCTTTTTTGTGTATGTTCTATTATTTAATCTCTCTACCATAAGTCCAACACATGCATTAGCCATATTTTCAATATGAACTCTCACTGTTGATAGCGCTGGTAGTGTATATCTTGAAACAAATATATCATTAAATCCAATCAGACTTATATCATTAGGTACATTTATTTTATTTTCATAAAGAGCTTTTAATACTCCAGTGGCTACTGTATCAGTTGCTACAAAAAATGCCGTTGGTAAATTTCCTCTTTTTATAAACTCTATCATAGCAGTATATCCAGCAGATGCAGTCATGTCACAATTTATTATATAATCCTCATTTAATATATCTTTTTCTTTCATATATTCATTGTAGTACTTTAATCTTACATCCTTCTCTCTTAATTTATTATCACCTAATGTATTTCCATCACCTATATATCCGATTCTAGTGTGTCCTAAATTATATAAATAATCAAGTGCTGAAAAAACGCCCATCTTAAAATTAATTTTTACCGAATCATATTTTTCATCATCAGGAGAAGAATCTAAAAAAACTATATTTGAAGAATATTCATTCATCAAATTGATTTCTTTATCTGAAAACTTGCCTATGGCTATTATTCCATCTAAATCTTTTTCTTCAAGTGATTCATAATTAAGTCCGTTATTATATAGCTTTACTAATTTTATATTATTATTGAAACATTCTTTTTCAACTGTGTTTTTTAATAATAAATAATATGGATCCTCTAATTGCTTTGAAACATCATACATTTCAACTAATCCAATTTTATATTTATTGCTTTTTTTTATTTTATTTTTTCTTTGTGTAATAGTTTTATATTCTAAATCTTCTGCTGCCTCAAATATTTTCATCTTAGTTTCGTCTAATACTAATAAGGTCTCATCATGATTTAGTACCCTTGATACTGTGCTTATGGATACACCTACCCTTTCCGATATTTCCTTTAAAGTTGCCACGTAAATTCTCCCCTTTTTATTAATTGTTATATTAATATTATAAAAAAAGGTATGATTAAATACCACATATTTTCCATTTATTGTTTAATATTTCACATAATTTATTCTATAATTTATAACTTATACTTCATATAAATAAAAAGCCTTAAATGAATTGATAATCATTTAAGGCTTTCTTACTACATATTGAAAGTTTTATTAACGTATTCTTTTATTTCTTTTGCTGTTCCCATAGATAATATTTCATCTGCAAATTTTTGCATATCTGCATAAGATAAAGAAGTTATTAATTTTCTAGCTGGAAGTATAGATATTGGACTCATAGAAAATTCATCTAATCCAAATCCTAAAAGTATTGGTATCATTCTTTGATCTCCTGCACTTTCTCCACACATTCCAACCCATTTTCCTTCTTTATGAGCATTATCTATAACCATTTTTATAAGTCTTAATACTGCTGGATTAAATTGATTGTATAAATGGCTTATCTTTTGGTTCATTCTATCTACTGCACAAGTGTATTGTATAAGGTCATTAGTTCCTATTGAGAAGAAATCTACATGCTTAGCTAATACATCAGATATAACTGCTGCAGATGGTATTTCTATCATCATACCAACTTCTACATCTTTAGAATAAGCTATGTTTTCTTCATCTAATTCTTTTAATACTTCTTTTATTACTTCTTTAGCATCTAATAATTCTTCAAGAGAAGATATCATAGGGAACATTATTCTTAATTTTCCATGTACACTCGCTCTATATAAAGCTCTTAATTGAGTTTTAAATATATCTTTTTTATCTAAACAAAGTCTTATAGCTCTGTATCCTAAGAATGGGTTCATTTCAGGTTCCATTTCAAAATATGGAAGTTCCTTATCTCCTCCTATATCTAATGTTCTTATTACTATAGGTTTATTATCCATTCCTTCAAGTACTGCTTTATAAGCTTCATATTGCTCTTCTTCTGTTGGGAAAGCATCCTCTTTATCCATGTATAAAAATTCTGTTCTGTAAAGTCCAACACCTTCAGCATCATTTTTTATAAGCCCTTCTATATCATTAGGACTTCCTATGTTTCCTGCAAGCTCAACATGTCTACCATCAGTTGTTGTCGAGGCTTTACCTTTTAATAATTCTAAAGATTTTCTGTATTCTTCAAATTCTGATTTTAATGATGCATATTTAGCTATAATTTCTTCATCAGGATTAACTATAACTTCTCCAGTATCTCCATTAAATACTATGTAGTCTCCATCTTTAACTTTTTTAGTTATATCATTTAATCCAACTACAGCCGCTATTTCTAAAGTTCTAGCCATTATAGCTGTATGAGAAGTTCTTCCCCCTATATCAGTTAAGAACCCAAGTACCATACTTTTGTTCATCGTTGCTGTATCTGATGGAGTTAAATCATGTGCTATTAATACAACTTCTTCATCAAGTCCAGCTAAATCAACAACTTTTATACCTAATATATGTCTTAGTACTCTATTTGTAACGTCTTTTATATCTGCTGCTCTTTCTCTCATGTACTCATTGTCCATTGATTCAAACATAGCAACAAACATCTCTTTTATTTCATTTAATGCATAATCTGCATTAACTTTTTCATCCCTTATTTTAGATATAGCAGAATCTATTAATTCAGGATCTTCTAATACTAATAAGTGAGCTTCAAATATTTGAGCTTCATGTTCCCCTAATTCTAGTAAAGCCTTTTCCTTAACCTTAGTTAATTCTTCTTTAGATACTTTAACTGCATTTTGAAGTTTCTGTACTTCTTCTTCTATATTATCAATAGCTCTTTTTTCTATAACTAATTCACTATGTTCTATTACTAAAGCTTTCCCTAAAGCTATTCCTGGAGATGCTCCTGTTCCTTTATACATTTTAACTCCTCCTAATTCATATATATTAATCAAACCTCGGATAAAACCGAGGTTTAATATTATTCTCCAAATCCGCCTTCGATTAATTCAACTAAAGCATTAACTGCTGCTTCTTCATCTTCACCATTAGCAACAACTGTTAATTCATCACCTTGGCCTAATCCTAAACTCATTATACCCATTATAGATTTAGCATTTACAGTTTTACCTTTTGCTATAACTTCTACTGTAGATTTAAACTCAGCAGCTTTCTTAACAAACATTCCTGCTGGTCTAGCGTGTAATCCACTTGCATTTTTTATGCTTACATTCTTTTCCATATGTAAAACCTCCAAAATTTATTCTAAAGTATTATTTACTTTAATTAATTTAATTTTATTATACATTGGTTTTAGTAAAATTTCCAGTCTTTTTGTTGCTTTTTATCCCTGGGGACTTTTTTTGTCCCTTAGTATTTTTAAGCTTGATTTGAAAAATCTTTTATAATAATATTAGTAATTAATTTTGTAAACTTATTTTTTTGTATCGGTATTATTGATTTATTTTCATAAATTAAAGAAATATTTTTTTTATCATTTATATTTTTATTTACTACATCGTAAAGTTTATGAAAATCATAAAGCTGAATTCTATTTATATTATTTTCTTCAAGCTTTTTTTCATATATACAATAGAATAAATCTTTATATGAGAAATCATTATTAAGTCCTAAATTTTCTCCAATCTTCGGTATTAAAATTTCTAACAAGGTTCTTAATGTAGGATCTTTTTTTATATTAAATAAATTTAATATGTTTTCTATAGTTTCTGTTTTTAATCTTTTAAACTTATTGAAACAATACTCTTCATCAAACATATAATCTACATTAAAATAATATTTAATGCCTTCATATCTATCATATGCCTTCATAGCATCTAAATATCCTAAATTTATATTTTTTTGTATATTATCCTTATCTTTATTTAATGACCCACCTAAATATTCAGATGGTATTATCGTTTTTATATTTATATCTTGATATTTATTTAAATTTTTCTTGCCTAAGAAATCATCAAGTAATCTTATTACTACTATATCCTTATATCCTTTTTGTTCTAATAAACATATAGGCATATTATCAAAAAACATTCCATCTAAAAAAAGTTTATCATCTATTCTATCTAGTTTAAATATTGGTAAACTTGAACTAGCTATTAAATAATCAATCAATCGTTTATTTGGTATATCCTCTATGTATAGTGGATGTGGATTTATCTTTTTATCCCACCATACAGTAACAAGTCCAAAATCTTTATTTGATTTTCTTATAGTATCTTCATTTAATGTTTTTTCTAAAAGTTCTCTAAGTGGTCCAATATCTATCCCTTGATTTTTTCTAGCCTTATTCATAAGCTCTATAACGCTATTTATATTTTTTGCAGTAAAATCTATATTTTTATATTTTTCATAAGTTTCTTCATCTATATTCATAAAATGAGTATAATCATATGTTAACCAAATATCCTCCATGATTTCTATATCATTTTGAATTATATATGCACCATTTAAAGCTCCTATAGATGTTCCTGATACACCCTGAAACTCAATTCCTAAATCTTTAAGAGCTTTATATGCTCCTATTTGGTAGGCACCTTTAGTACCTCCACCTTCTAATACTAAACCTTTCATAAAATCACCTATATTAAATTAGAAAGATATATACTTAGAATATATTATAAATTCTACTGTATTTCAAGTTGAAAAGTTTTAGTGTATATATCTTTCGTTTTTATAGTAATTTTTAAACTACTTTATTTCATCTAAAGTTTTTACAAACTTAACTATTTTAGTAAACATTTTTTGTTCTAGAGAACTTAATGATACTGTATTCATTATATATCTTTTTGGATCTACCATATATATTTGTCTATACCCACCTTTATATAATGCCATACAAACAGATTTTATATCTTTATCATTTTCACATTCAAATTTAGATGGTATTACAACCAATTTATATTGTGAATTTTTTAAACCTTTAGTTACTTGCTTATGTTTTTCTAAAAAAGAATTTGCCTCTTCTTTAGTTATGTAGCCACTAACATCTACATATACAGTTTTTAAACTTTGATCTACTCTTACATTAATCATATATCTTTTCCCCCTTCCTACACTCAAGTATATTATATGTAGAAAGATTATATTTGTGATTATATGCTAAGTGAATGTCTAATTAGATTATTTATTTTATCTTCTAAATCACTTATATTATTTTCTCCATTTTTTAGTTTATGCAAAATTATTTTTGATAATTTTTCTATATTTTTATAATTATTATCTTTAAATATTCTAATTTTCATAACTTTATTAGGATAATAATCATATATATTTTTACTTATTTTCTTTGCATTTATCTTAAAATACTTATTATATACTTCAGAATTTAATATTCCTACTAAATATTCATAAGAAAATGTATCCTCATATTCTTTTTTAACATAAAATGAATATACATCTGCACTAGAAAAACTATTATTTTCATCTATAGCAAATCTATTTTCAAATGATTTATATGGATACATTATTTTTTTTCTTTCAAAGATACTTTTTTCTCTTCCCCATTGAAGTTCATACCATTGTCTTAAATTTTTTTTACATTCTCTTCTTCTTAACAATCTTTCTTTATATTTTCCTATAAAATCATTTATTATTATAGGATTATCTGATTCATTTTTTATATCATTTGAATAAATTAATTTATATCGATTATCTTTAATTATGTACTTTTGAATTTCTTTATTTTTTACCCATGATTTAAGAAATCTATCATCAATAAGATTTATTTTATTATCATTTTTATCTATTACAAAAGCTTTATCACATCCTGTTATTATACCTTGAGAGCTTGTACATATATCTTCTAAAGAGTACTCACAATAGCTTTCTATCTTATCATAAAAAATTTTATCTTCTTCTTTAATTATTATCCATTCTTTATTTGTACTATTTTTATATAATCTTAGTTTTTCAAAATTATTATCTTTTATAAGTTTTTCTACGGAATTAAATTGATTTATATCTATATTTTGATTTTTTATCCTTAACACATTTGTATTTTGTGAATGTTTTTCTTTTTTTAATGTAGATATGCAACTAGATATTCCTATATTTTTAAAAACTTCACATCCTAAAAAATCAATTATTTCTACTATATTGATAGCTTTATCTATATAATTTCTTAAGTCTTTAGCTGATGGGCTTTCTAAAAAATATCTTGGAGTTATAATGCTACAAACACCATCATCTTTTAGATTATCTATTATTTTTTTGTAAAAACAAAAATAAATATCTGATTTACCTTTATATACTTCTTTATATTCTTTTAATATATATTTCTTATAGTCTTTATCTAAATTTTTATGACCTATATAAGGTGGATTTCCTATTATATAGTCAAAATTAGTATTAAATTTTGTCTTTAGTGAATCTTCGCAATATATATTAAACTTACTTATTATTGATTCTTTATCTTTTTCTATAAGCCCTTGTTTTAATATATTAATTGCGTCAATATCAATATCATAACCATATATACATTTAGATATTATATGGTTATGTATAGAATCATAACTTATATAATCATCTCCATATATATCTTTTAATTCATACAAATTTTCTTCTATTAAGTCATACAAAATATCATATGCTTCTAATAAAAAATTTCCACATCCACATGATATATCTAATATTTTTGGTTCTGGATTTTTAAGTATATTATGACTTTTTATAGTCTTATTGAGTATATAGTCTACTATAATTTTTGGTGTGTAGTATATCCCTTTACTTTTTTTAGTATTTGTATCTAAACTTTCTTCATATAGCTTAGATATATTAAAAGCTTTCCCCATATCTATCCCCCTAAACACGACAAATACTTCTCTATTTTAATTATAGCACACTATATTTTACTCCATTTGTTATTTACCCAATTTATGCAAGATTTTATATCATATTCCTCTGCTAATTTTAATAAATAGTCAATTGATTTTGTATCATCCATTGAAATATCTTTATCCATCTTAGGATTTACTCTATAATAATTACTATCCAAAAGCTTTTTAGAAAAAATTTGACTAATTTGAGAATTTCCTTCTATTGTTACCGCTATTATCGGTAAATCTGGATTTTTACTTGTAACCCATTCTATAGCACCCCATTTACTTGTATCATCCTTTATGCTATTGTAACAATATCCTGTTCCAAAGGATAAAAGTCTTATTTGATCTATTTTTTTACCTAATTTTTTATCTATAGAATATATTATACTTGCCAAACTTGGATCAGTTGCTATTATACCTCCATCTATATGGCAATCATATGATGGGAAAAATACAGGTGCTGCACTACTTGCCATCGCAACATCCACAACTCTGTAATCTTCTGTTTCTGAATTTGGTATATTATTATAAAAAATAGCTTTCCAAGAATTATCTTTATCTCCTACATAAAATGTTGGTATTATAACTAGCTTTCCTAAATCTTTTAGCTTTAAATTCTCCGGAAATATACTAAGTAATATTTCTTTTAAGTGATCATTATCATATTTAGGTCTTGATATTTGCGAATAAGACTTATCAAATATATACTCTATATTTTCTTTTGAATATAACTTACTTAATTCACTTGGACTCATGCCATAAGCTAATCCTAAAGCTATTAAACTTCCTGTTGATGTTCCGCTCATCATATTTGATGTCTTTACTATATTTGAAATTTCATTTTCTATTCTTTCTAATAGCTTTATACTTAAAGCCCCTCTAACCCCACCTCCATCAAAGGATAGTATATTAAAAGTAGAATTTTTCATAATTTACCTCCTATTTTTATTCTACTTTAATATATGTATTTTTTTTTAATAGTTCCAAAGTAATATATTTTTATCAAAAAAAGATGGTATATACCATCCTTTATTTTTTTAAATTTGTATCTAAGTATGTAAGTATACCTTGAGCTATACCCTCTGCTAAAATTTCCTGATATGATTTATCTTTTAATTTTTTAGCTTCATCAGTATTAGTTAAAAAACCACATTCAACTAATACTGATGGCATTTCAGTTTGTATTAATACCTGAAACTTGTCTGTTTTTACGCCTCTATCTCTTACATCTATATATGAAGTTGTAGTTTCTTGAATTTGCTTTGCAAGTTCATATGACCCATCATCTTTTCCTTTTGTATAATATGTTTCTAATCCAGTTGCATCGCTGCCTCCAGTTTGACCATTTAAATGTATCGACACAAATAAATCTACATTTTGTTCATTAGCAAGTTTTGCTCTATCTGCTAAACTTATATATTTATCTTCATTTCTTGATATTATGGCTTGTACATCTTTTTGTTTTGTTAGTTTTTGAGCTACTAATGCTCCTATTTGTAATGTTATATCTTTTTCAAATGTTACCTTATCATTAGCTATAGTTCCTTTATCATATCCTCCATGACCTGGATCTATCATTATTGTATATTTTTTATTTATATTTTTATCTACTTC
>CAJFPU010000044.1 GCA_904418825.1 uncultured Romboutsia sp.
ACATATTGAAATTGCTATATAAAGTTTTCTAACTATCAAAATATATCTTGTTAAACTCTAGTATTTTCAACGATTAAATTTAACTAGCACAACGAGTTAATTAAAAAAGAATTAAGTAGATAGTAAAAAAGACAGGTTAAAGACCTGTCTTTTTTGTGGAGTATAAAAAATAAAAATAAAAAATTAATGAGCATATTATGAGCAATATAATGAAGATTATATTAACATTATTGACTAAACTTTTTAAGATTATACACTTTAAATTCAATAATTATAAATTATATATTGAAAAGTTATATTTATAAGTATGATAAACATAATTCATACTAAAATGGTAGGAAAATATATTAAACCTTATACATAGAATAAATAAACTAAGTAAAGTAGGAGATGATTATAATGATAAATAAAAATGTATTAGATATGATTGGAAACACTCCTATGATTAATTTATATAATATAGGAAATGGAAATATATATGTAAAGTTAGAAAAGTATAATCCAGCAGGGAGTATAAAAGATAGGGCAGTTTACTATATGGTAAAATACCTTGAAAAAGATGGATTATTAAGAAAAGAAGATGTATTAGTAGAAGCTACTAGTGGAAATACAGGAATAGCTTTATCAATGATAGGAAACTTAAAAGGATACAAAGTGATTATAGTAATGCCGGAAACTATGAGTATAGAAAGAAGAGTTCTTATGAAAGCATATGGAGCAGAGCTTATACTAACAGATGGATCTTTAGGTATGGAAGGATCTATAAAAGAGATGAAAAAACTTTTAAGTGAAAATTCAAATTATAAAAGCTTAAGTCAATTTGACAATAAGTATAATCCTTTAGCTCATTATGAAACAACAGGTGTTGAAATATTTAATCAAGTTGATGATATAGATATATTTGTATGTGGTGTTGGAACAGGTGGAACTATAAGTGGAGTAGGCAGATATCTTAAAGAACAAAATCCAAATATAAAAATAGTTGCAATTGAACCTGAAGGTTCACCAATTATATCTAAATATAAAAAAGGACCTCATAAGATACAAGGTATAGGGGCTGGATTTATACCTAAAAACTATAACGCAAATCTTGTAGATGAAGTCATGACAATAACTGATGAAGAAAGTTATGAAGGTGTTAGGATAATGGCACAAAAGGAAGGTATATTAGTTGGAATATCATCAGGTGCTAATTTATATGCTGCATTAAAATTATGTGAAATGTACCCAGATAAAAAGATAGTTACAGTAGCACCAGATGGAGTAGATAAATATATGTCTATGGGAATATTTTAAATAGATAGCAAGCTTATAAGTAAATTAAATTTTAATTAAAAGGATCGTGTAAAATGTTTTATAAAATTAAAAAAGATATAGAATATATAATGGAAAATGATCCAGCAGCTAGAACAAAGTTAGAAGTATTTTTATTATATCCATCAATACATGCGAGAATAGCACATATATTTTCACATTTTTTATATAAGAATAATTTATTTTTTTTAGCAAGATTAATTTCTCAACTAGCAAGGTTTTTTACAGGAATAGAGATACATCCAGGTGCAACTCTTGGAGATGGGATATTAATTGACCATGGAATGGGTGTTGTTATCGGTGAAACAGCAGAACTTGGCAACAGGATAACTATATACCATGGAACAACCTTAGGTGGAACAGGTAACGAAAAAGGGAAAAAAAGACATCCGACTGTAGGTGATAATGTTATAATTGGAGCTGGATCAAAGGTATTAGGTAATATAAATATAGGTTCAAACTCTAAAATAGGTGCTAATGCTGTTGTTATTGAAGATGTACCAAAAGGAGCTACTGTAGTTGGAATACCTAGTAAAATTGTTAAGATAAATAAGTAAGATAAAATTATAAAAAGTACTAATTATAAATAGAGAATAATCTATTTTATAGTTAGTACTTTTATATTATATATTTGAGTTTGTTACATGTACTACATTAAAAATAGTATTAATTAGTTTGATGGTGAAGATGTATAATAGATATGATGAATGTAAAATAATAGTTAACTATAATGTTGTATTACTTATAACATATGGAATAAGCACAATAAAATAATGAAAAAATATAACGATTAAAATAACTTTGATATATATGGTACAATAAAAAGATAAATACTATAATGAGGTAACAATTATGGACATAAAAGAGATATTTAAAGACAACGGAATATTAAAAAAGAAAAATAAAAACTATAAAAAAAGGATATCCCAAATAAAAGCAGCAATATTGCTTGAAAAAGCTATAATAGATAAAAACCACTTTATATTAGAAGGGCCTTGTGGATTTGGTAAATCTATAGCGTACTTAATACCTAGTATAAAGAATTTTATAGAAACTGACTATAATGGAAAAATAGTTTTAGTTACTTCGAATATATCACTTCAAGAACAGCTACATAATAAAGATTTACCTTTTGTACTAGATGTATTTGATGAATTATATCCAAATAAAAGAGTACAGAATAATATAAAGCCAGCAGTACTAAAAGGTATTGGAAACTTTTTATGTATAGATAAGCTAGAAGATGAAGATTTCTTTAGTAAGCAAACTTTAACTAATAAAAACGAAATGGATAGACTATGGAAATATTATCAAAATACAGAAGATGGAGATTTAACAAAAAGTGATTTTATACTAAGTAATGAAATGAGAAAATTAACTACAGTGGATAGTGTAGAGTGTAAGTCAAATTTTTGTCCATACAAAGACAAATGCTTTTATACTTTACATAGAAAAAAAGCACAACAAGCAAAAGTGGTAGTTACAAATTATCATATGTTATTTAGTTGTATAAATGCTAATAGTTCTGTATTTAACGATGCATCACTTATAGTTTTTGATGAAGCTCATGAGGCAGAAGATATACTTAGAGAGTTTAATGCAAGTCATGTAAGTATAGGTACTGTAGAGTATATAGAAAAAAAGATAAAAGAAATAGAAAATAAACTAGGCCGCAAAAACGAAATACTAGGACTTGAAAATACAGAGAAATTATCAAATTATGCAAAAGAGTTTTTTAAAGGTATAGAAGAAAGATATGAAAAAACTATATACTTAAGAGCTAAAATAATAGATAGTCAAAAAGACTTGCCTAATAATGAAAATCTAGTGTTTATGTTAAATGATACAATCAGAAGATTGAAAAAAGTAAAAATTAATATAGAACAAATTCTAGACATAGAAGGACAAAATCAAAATAATGATGATACACCACAGGAAGACTTGGGAAATGATGATGTTAAATCAGCTTTAGCAGTAACTAAAACTCTTATAACTACTATAGAAAATATGGTTGAAATGATATATAGAGTAGATGATATATTACAGGATAAAAATATAGTAATGTGGGTTGAGATAGAAAAAGGTGTAGTAGTACTAGGTAAAAAAAATATAGATGTATCACAAACTTTTAAAAGATATTTCTTAGAAAAAGAAGATGATGGCGCCTGTAAAACTTGTATATTAACTTCAGCTACTATAAGTGTTGATGGGAATTTTGAATATTTAAAAAATAACTTAGGATTTAATTTGATAGATAAAGATAAGGTAGTAGAGTTTATGGGAAAATCACCTTTTAATTTAACAAATCAAGAACTATGGTACTTACCAAAGGATGCGTTGCCAGGAAATGATGAAAACTTTGAAAAAACTATGACAAATCAAATAGAAAAAATAATAAAGGCTACTGGTGGAGGAGTGCTTTGTTTATTTACTTCTAATAGAAATTTAAACTTATGTAAAAGTGAATTATCAAAAAAACATATAAATTATAAAGTTTATGCACAAGGAGATATGGGAAGAAATAAGCTTACAGAATTATTTAAAGAAGATTATAACAGTAACTTACTTGCTACTAAGTCGTTTTTTACAGGAATAGATATACCAGGACAATCACTTAGATGTATAGTTATAGATAAACTTCCCTTTACATCACCAGGAGATCCAGTTAATCAAAAGTTAAAAATGAGACCTAATTATTTTGGAAGATATATGCTCCCACAGATGATAATAACATTAAAACAAGCTGTAGGTAGAGGAGTAAGAAGTATTGATGATAAGTGTGTAATATGTATTTTAGATGAAAGACTTTCAACTGCTACTTATAAAAATAAAGTACTTAGCAGTTTTAAGTATAAGAAAAATGCAACAAGAAGCTTAGAAAAAGTTAAAAACTTTATAGCAGATAATAAATAATATAATTTTAACTTGATAAAAGGATTTACAGTATAAAGAATATATTATCAAAAAGATAAAGGTATTAAATTTTGTAGATAATATTTAAATGAAATTAGAATATAATATATATTTATGATTAAATTAAAAGCATTTCAAAGACAAAATATTGTTAAGAGATGCTTTTATATAATTATTATAGATATTTTTGCATAAAAAAACTCTTAGTATAAGCTAAGAGTTTACTAAAACTGGCGGGAATAACAGGACTCGAACCTGTGACCCATTGATTAACAGTCAATTGCTCTACCAACTGAGCCATATTCCCATTTGTGGCGGAGAGGGTGGGATTCGAACCCACGGTGCGTTTCCGCATCACTGGTTTTCAAGACCAGCTCCTTAAACCACTCGGACACCTCTCCGTTACAAATATTATTTTAATAAATTTATTTAATTTGGTCAATAGTTTTTTTAAAAAATTTTATTAAAATTATTAAAATTTAAAAATTAAAAAAATATCAAAAATAATAAAATCTAGAAAAATTTTTCTAAATTTTAACTATTAAAAAATATGATTAAAAATATAATATATTTTTATGCAAAATTATCAATAAAAATGTTCATAAAAGAAAAAATATTATATAATATAGGAATAAAATTAATTATAAGGGGAGGATCCTATGAATATAATTATTGTTGGTTGTGGTAAAGTAGGTTCTACTTTAGCTAAACAACTTTCTAAAGAAGGACATGATATATCGATTATTGATATTAATGATAAAGTTGTAGAAGAATTTTCAAATAGTCATGATGTTATGGGTATAGTTGGAAATGGTGCGGCATATAGTATACAAAAATCAGCAGGTATTGAAAAAGCTCATCTATTAATAGCAGTTACTGGATCGGATGAACTAAATTTACTTTGTTGCTTGATTGCTCGTAAAGCTGGTAATTGTGAAACTATAGCAAAAGTTCGAAACCCAATTTATTATAAAGAAATCGGATTTATTAAAGAAGAGCTAGGTTTATCAATGGTTATTAATCCAGATTATGAAGCGGCAAGTGAAATTGCTCGTATACTTCGTTTTCCATCAGCAATTGATATTAATGTATTTAATAAAGGTAGTGTAGAATTACTTAGCTTTAAGCTTGAAAAAGGATCGATTTTACATGATATGAAGGTACAAGAGATACGTGCAAAATTAAAATTTGATATTTTAGTTTGTATGGTTGAGCGTGGAGAAGAAGTTATAATTCCAAATGGTGAATTTATCCTGAAAGAAAATGATATAATTTCTATAATTGCACCACATAAAAAAGCAACAGAATTTTTTGTTAAAATTGGAATGATAAAAAATCCAGTTAAAAATAGTATGTTAATAGGTGGAGGAGATATATCTTATTATCTAGCTAAGCGATTAATAAAATATGGTATTGACGTAACATTAGTGGAAAAAGATGAAAAGCGTTGTGAAGAATTATCTGAATTAATACCTGAAGCTATGATTATTCATGGAGATGGTACAGATAAAGACTTACTTATGGAAGAGGGTATTACTCATGCTGAGTCCTTTGCTTCTTTAACTGGACTTGATGAACAAAATGTATTATTATCATTACATGCTAATAATAATATGAATGGTAAAATTATTACTAAGGTAAATAGAATTACTTTTGATGAAGTAATTAATAATTTAAATTTAGGAAGTATTATTTATCCTAAGTTTACAACTATGAGATATATACTTAAATATGTTCGTGCAATGAATAATTCTATTGGAAGTAATGTAGAAACATTATATAAGATAAAAAATGATAAAGCAGAAGCACTAGAATTTTATGTAAATGAAAATTCAAAATTAGTTGGAATACCACTTGAAAAGCTTAAATTAAAAGATAATTTAATTATTTGTTATATAAAGAGAAAAGGAGAAATTATTACTCCAAATGGGCAAGATTGTATTAAAAAAGGTGATTATGTAATAGTTGTTACAACAAATGTTGGATTACAGGATTTAAGTGATATATTAAGGAGTTAAGAAAAATGAATTTTGGATTTATAACGTATATAATAGGATGGATACTAAACTTTCAAGGTATTTTTCTATTAGTTCCTTGCATTGTAGCTATGATATATAATGAAAAAAGTGGTATAGCATTTTTACTTTCATCATTTATTAGCTTTGCAATTGGAGCATTATTTGTAAGAAAAAAACCTAAGAATAGTTCATTTTATGCAAAAGAAGGTTTTATAAGTGTAGCACTTGGATGGATTGTACTAAGTGTATCTGGAGCACTTCCATTTTTAATCAGTGGTGAAATTCCTGATATTTTTAATGCTTTATTTGAATCAATATCAGGGTATACAACTACTGGTGCTACAATTCTTTCTGATGTAGAATCACTTTCAAAATGTATGTTATTTTGGAGAAGTTTTACTCACTGGGTTGGAGGTATGGGTGTATTAGTATTCGTACTTTGCATTTTACCTCTTGCAGATGGCAATAATATGCATCTTATGCGTGCAGAAAGTCCAGGGCCTAGTGTAGGAAAATTAGTTCCTAAAGTTCGCTCAACAGCGACTATATTATATGGAATTTATACGGCATTAACTGTAATAGAGTGTATTTTATTGTTATTTGGAAAAATGAGTTTATTTGATGCAATAACTACATCAATGGCAACGGCTGGTACTGGAGGATTTGGTATCAAAAATGATAGTATGGCAAGTTATAGTATGTATATACAAAACGTAGTTGCTATATTTATGTTTATTTTTGGTGTAAATTTCAATATTTATTTCTTATTACTTGTTCGTAAACCAAAAGAGGTTTTACAAAGTGAGGAACTAAGAACTTATTTAGCAATAGTTTTAATTTCAACGCTTATTATTGGATTTAATATTAGTAGTTCATTTGAATCAATAGGAACTTCTATCCAGCAAGCATTTTTCCAGGTAAGTTCTATTATTACAACAACTGGATTTTCAACAGTTGATTTTAATCACTGGCCAGAGTTATCTAAATTTATATTAATAGGACTTATGTTTATAGGTGCTTGTGCTGGTAGTACCTGTGGAGGAATAAAAATATCAAGAATTATAATTGCTTGGAAGAACTTAAAAAATGAAATTTCTTCTTTTGTACATCCAAAAAGAGTTCAAATTATTCGCTTAGAAGGAAGAAAAGTAGGTAATGACGTTGTTAAATCTGTAAATGTGTATTTTGTTTTATATTTCTTAATATTTATAGCATCTGTATTTTTAATTTCTATAGAAAATAGAAGCTTTGAAACAAACTTCACATCAGTTATTGCTACACTTAATAACATTGGTCCAGGTCTTGATGGTGTTGGACCGATGGAAAACTTCGGAGAATTTAATCCATTATCTAAGTGTGTATTTATGTTTGGTATGTTAGCTGGAAGATTAGAATTAATACCAATGATTATTTTATTTTCTCCATGGGTATGGAAAAAAAGTCGTAGTCATTCTCAAAAGAGTTTAAAGTTAACTGCATAAGTTAAATTAAAAAGATGGATTACCTATATATTAAAAGGTAATCCATTTTTTACACTTAAGTAAATTATATTACTTCAATACTTGTAGACAAGCTTGTAAATATAAGTATTTTTTGATGAAGCTAAGCAAAATAAATATAGTAAATTTTTAATAAAATTTGTTTATAGCTAAATTATAGGGGTATATATTTAATATAATAAAAATAAAGTTTTTCAAAGGAGATACAATTATGTTAAATCAAAAGACTATAGATATAATAAAAAGTACAGTTCCAGTATTAAGAGAACATGGAGTAGAAATAACAACAACTTTCTATAAGAGAATGTTTGAAAATAATCCTGAAGTAAAATCTATGTTTAATATGGAAAGACAAGAGTCTAAAGAACAACCAAAGGCGCTAGCTATGGCTATATTAGCAGCTGCACAAAACATAGATAACTTAGAAGCAATATTACCAGCTGTTCAAAAGATGTGTAAAGCTCACGTTAACGCAAACGTAAAGCCAGAACATTATCCAATAGTAGGTGAAAACTTATTAGCAGCTATAAAAGAAGTATTAGGAGATGCTGCAACTGAAGAAGTATTAAATGCATGGGCAGAGGCTTATGAAGTTATAGCTAAAGTGTTTATACAAATAGAAAAAGATATGTATATAGATCAAATATGTATAGATAATCAAATACATCAAAAAATGTAATATATTAAAAGGCTCCTTTAAAAGGAGCCTTTATTAATTATAAGTCTTCATTTTGAAGATAATACAAGCTATAGAAATAACCTTTAAGACTAATTAAATAATCAAAAGATCCCTTCTCAATAACCGAACCATCTTTCATAACAATAATTTCATCATAATTAAGTAAAATATTTTTTATAAGTTTGTGTGTAACAACTATTAATGTCAAATCATCTATAGAAAGAAGAGAACTTTCTAAATTATAAGCAGTTTCATTATCAAGTGCTGATGTAGATTCATCTAAAATTAATATTTTTGTATTATTTATAAGAGAACGAGCTATAGCTATTCTTTGCTTTTCTCCACCTGATAATTTGTTTCCATTTTCACCTACTAAAGAATTAATACCATCAGGAAGTCTTGATATTAAATTAGAAAGACCAGATCTATTACATATATTTAAAACTTCTTCATCACTATAATTTGCAAATAACTTTATATTTTCTTTAATAGAGTCATCAAACATAAATACATTTTGCTGAATCATAGACATATTTTTATATAAATCATTACTAAATACTTTGTGAATATCTTTATTATCAATTAAAATATCTCCATCATAATCTTTATAATATCTCATAAGTAATTTTATTAATGTAGATTTACCACAACCACTTTCCCCTACGATAGCATATTTTTTATTTTTTTCAAATTTCAAATTAATGTTATTTAAAGTTTTTCTATCTAAAGTATAAGAAAAATCTAAATTCTTAACTTCTATACTGTTTTCAAACTTAGATAAAGAGATTTCTTCAACATCATCACAAGAATCATAAAGTATTTCATCAATTTTATCAGCTATAAGAGAAACTGATTTTATTTGATTTATTAAAGAAATACTAGTCTTAACAGGTCCAACTATATGAGTACTAAGTTGTATTATAATAATTGCAGTACCAACAGATATTTCACCTTTATACATAAGGTATCCACCAAGTATTAAAACACCTAAGTAAACTGTAACACTAAAAGATAGTGAAAATCCTTTAATAATAGATTCTAGTATCGAGCATTTTTTCTTAGTAGACTCAACAGTATTAGATGAATTTTTAAATATATTATTAATTTTGCTACCTATATTAAATCCTTTTATAACTTCAAATCCTGAAAATAAGTCTTTAGTAACAGAAGTTATTTCTTCTAGATTATGAGAATAGTTGTTTTTTTCAACTATTAATTTTTTAGAAAGTGCATTAGGTATTATAAATCCAAGTATACCAAATATAACTATAAATATTACTATTGATGGACTTATTGAAAATAAAAATATTAATGAAATTATAAATGATATAAAAGAAGAGATAATTAAAAATATATTGTTTAGTAAATTATCTTCAATTATTTTTACATCATTATAAAGTATTGATATATACTTTCCGCTATTATCTAAAGAAAAATCTTTCATATCTTTGTTTAGTATTTTAGTAAATATATCACATCTTAGATAATTTACAGTGTTTTTTACATAAGATGACATAACATATCCATCTAAACATTCAGTTACAAATAATAGCATTATAAGAAAAATACTAGCTAAAATAATAGGAACAAACTTTTCTGTTTCACCGTTTGCAAATATATCAACTATAAATCCCATCATAAAATCAAAGCATATTACAGATAAGGCTGCTAAAGATATAGTTAATATTCTAGAGAAAAACAAAAGTTTGTATTTAAATAAATACTTCCAAAGTTTTTTCATAATTACCTCCACAATTTAAACTACATTTAAAATCAAGTATATCTTATCTATATTCAAAAGTAAATTTAATAAGGATATGTTTTAAGTGAGTTTTCAAAATGCTACTCTATAAATAGAACTATATTTATTATATAATGTAAATTATGTATTAGATATAAAGAGAGGAGATTTAAAATGGTAAGTATATCATGGAGTAATTTAATAATGTCTATACTTATTATATATGCATTAACATATTTAGGTATAAAGTTTATAAGATACATATTAAAAAATAGTTCTAAATTTTAATATATTGTGAGCTAATATATAAAGGGGGATAATAAAATGAATGCAGATAATTTTAAAGTTAATTTATCCTTAAGAGATACAATATCTAAATTAGATAGTGGTATAGTTAGAGAAAGTGTGACAGGAGAAAGAATAGATTATCATGTGATAACAGGGAATGAAGATAATGGAGCTATTTTATTAGTATATGAAAAATACTTTTCTAGGGTAGGCAATAGAATAACATTAACTATTGTTGTAGATAACTTAGATGGTTATACAAAAGTTCATTCTATTGGAGGAGGAGCTTCACAAGGAATGTTTCTTAAATTTGATTGGGGTGCAAGTGCTAGTTTTACATCGTTGCCTAGAAGTATATTTAGAAATGATATAATAGACAATTAACTATTTCATAATTTTAATATTTTGAAAACAATTTATAATAAGTTATAAAAATAACCATATCTTAGAATTTAAAGTATTTAAAAGTCTAAGATATGGTTATTTTTATATATATTTATAACAAAAAAACAACATACTCAATAAAAATATGTTCTATTAAAATACTATTTATCCATATTTTAGATAGTAAAAATTTGTTTATATGTAAAAGATAATAACAAAATAACTTATTAAAATAGGAGGATATTATGGCAAATAAAAATGTAAATCCAAATGCTAAAAAAGCTTTAGAAGAAATGAAATTAGAAATAGCAAATGAATTAGGTATAGAAACTAGTAATAAATATGGTTCAAATAATACTTCTTATGATAATGGTCAATTAGGTGGTAGAGTTGGTGGACAAATGAGTAAAAGATTAGTTGAAATGGGACAACAAGCATTACTTAAAAAGTATAACAGTAAAAAGTAATATTTTATATTAAATTCCTAAATAAAAATATATAAGATACTATTGCTTAAACCTAATATGTGTATATTATTAATATAACACATTTTTATGAAGCAATTATGGTAAAGAAAATAGAGAAGATAACTATATATGTAAATAATCAAGAAGAAGATAAAAAGTTTCGGACTGAAAAGTTAAATTTTGTAATAAAATTTAATAATAAAAGAATTATGTAAATAAAAGATGATTATTTTTATATAATCATCTTTTTTTATAGTTAAAAATATGATTTTAAAGATTATATACATAAATAAAAATTAAATAACATTAAAATGTTGAAAAATGTCGTAAAATATATTTTAAAATATGGACAAGATACAAAAAATAATATATTATATATTTAATAGATTTCCCTCCAAATCTTCTAACGTATCGGGAAATTTATTAAATAAGGCACTAGACTTAATTGTTTAGTGCCTTATTTTTATATTAATCCTTTATACATTTAATATAGATGTAGGGGGATTATTTTTTTACAAATGAATATATCTATAAATGATATAAGATATTTAGTTTATGTAGTATCTCAAATAAATATACCATAATAAACCATTCCAATAGATGCAATTAATGTCAATTCGTCACTAAACATAGAATTTTCAACGTATTTATACTAATATATTTAAGAGGACAACTAAGGATAAGGAGACAGTATAAATGAAACATCTAAAAAGAAACATATTAGCAATAACATTAGCCTCGATGCACATAATGGGTAGTGGGTATAATGTAGATGCATTAGAAACAACAACATCTAATAATATAGTCAGAACAATTACTTATATGGAAGTAACAGGTAACTCAGTTAATGTTAGAACTGGACCATCAACTTCGTATACATCTATTATGAAATTAAATAAAGGAGATAAAGTAGAGTATATAAGTAGTAGCGGCAATTGGTCTAAGATAATGTATAATGGAAAAACTGGGTATATTTATAGCACTTATGTAAAGTCTATTTCAAATGATTCTACATCTACTGATGTAAGACAAATAACAGGAAGTTCAGTAAATTTTAGAAAAGGACCTGGAACAAATTATTCTGTTATAAGAAGCTTCTCAAAAGGAACACAGGTAAACTTTATATCTAAAGAAAATGATTGGGTAAAAGTTAATTATAATGGAACAGTAGGATATGTTTTTAGTAAATATGTATCAGATAAAACAAATACTGATGATAATACATATATAACAAAATATGTAACAGGTAATTCAGTTAATGTTAGAACAGGACCATCAACTTCATATACATCTATTATGAAATTAAACAAAGGAAACAAAGTAGAGTATATAAGTAGTAGTGGTAATTGGTCTAAAATAATGTATAATGGAAAAACTGGATATATGAGTAGTCAATATTTATCAACTACAAATCCAATAGAAAATACTAAACCTGAAACACAGGGAGAAGTGTTATTCCCAGATTGGTTTAAAGAAGGAAAAGACATATTAGTAAGAGATGATTATGCATCAAATTTAAACAATGCTTTTACTGTTGAGGATTATAATACTGGAAAGAAATTTAAATTAATAAGAACTGGTGGAACAAATCATGCTGATGTAGAGCCTCTTACAGCAGCGGATACAGCTACAATGAAGAGTATCTGGGGTGGATTTAGTTGGACTAGAAGACCTGTATTAGTTCATGTTAATGGAAAAGTATATGGAGCTTCAATGACTGGTATGCCTCATGCAGGATTAGATAGTGAACCAGCAAGAGAATATACAAGCAAAAATAGAAGTGATAACTATGGAGATGGAATAAATTATGATTCTGTAAAGAATAATGGTGCAGATGGACATGTAGATATACACTTCTTAAATTCTAAAACTCATAGTTCTAATAAATTAGATACAGCACATCAAAATAATATACAAATGTTAATAAATAAATTTAAATAAATTTTATATAAAGTTAGATATAATTTATATTGAAAAATCACCTAGTAGGAAAGAGCTTTAAATAAACTTTAAATACGGTAAATAAAAAAATAGAACTTAATTAAATTAGGTTCTATTTTTTTATATGGCTATGTTTTAACACAATGTTGAAATTAGATAAATTTTGAATAATAAAAAATCAAGAGTTGTATGAATAATCAAATACAACTCTTGATTTAGTTCGCATTATATTAAAATTAAAAATCACTTATGTAATTTCACTTTTATGACAATTCTATTATAGCATTTATGTTGTCTTGGCTTTTTGCTGTAATAATATGCTTATTATTTTGCTCTTCATAATAACATTCAACATTTTCACCATACAATATTTCTTTTTTATACACTATTCTTATATTATTAAAAACTTTATTATTATAAATATCCTCTGGTAGAATTTCATATGCCATATCTAGATAGCTTAAATTATTCATATGTTGATTTATATCAATATCTCTTCTTTGAACACAGTAGTCCTTTTTAAAAAGGTAATCTCCACACTTAATATCTTCCATTTCTTCTGTAAATACATTTTTATCTGTTTCTGATTCATATAAATCAGCAATATCTGCTGTAAGTCTTACTGGTCTTCTCCTATCTGTATCAACAAAGATCCATCTTGATGTTCCAATTACAATTATATTTCCTTCTTTATCCTTAATCTGAAAATCACGGTATGCATATAGTCTTTCTACTTTTCTTGACCATGTTTCTACCTTTATATCATCATTATATTTAGGCCTTTTTATGACCTCCATTTTCCAATCCAAAAGCATCCATGCCCTCTTTTTAGTTTCTATTTCTAAAACTCCATACCCTACAGATGCACTGTGAAGACATGCTATATCTTGCATTATTGCAAGAAGTGCTTTATTAGTTGCTTCATTATTTCTTCCTATATCTTCTAAACCAATTTTATAGTTACTGCAATATATCATAAATATTCACCTTTCTATTTAATATATCTACTTTTTGCTTAATATCTTATATTGTATCAAAAATATTTTCATTTCGCATTATATAACAATTGCGAAGTAAATTATATTGTATCATTTTCAACATTCATTTAAAACATAGCCTTTTATATAATTACATTTATATAGTATTTATTATATTAATTTTAACATTACTATTAATAAATTATTTTATAAAGAAGTCTCTTTTAAAACTATACCTTCATTTCTTTCAACTAAATGTCTGATAGACCACTCATTTTGCAATAATACTGCTTGAGTTCTATTCTTATCTTCAACTAATATTGTATCCATTGGCATTGAAATTCTATCTGATTTAACAGAACCATGCTCAATCCAACGTATATAACGGTAAGGTAGTGGATTCATTATTATATCAACACCATATTCTTGTTTTAGACGATATTCTAAAACTTCAAATTGTAAAACTCCAACAACTCCTACAATAAGTTCTTCCATACCAAAGTTAGGTTCTTTGAATATTTGTATAGCACCTTCTTCTGATAATTGAGTAAGACCCTTTACAAATTGCTTTCTCTTAAGAGCATTTTTTGTAGATATTCTTGCAAAGTGTTCAGGAGCAAATTGTGGTATACCAGTGTATTGTAAGTTTGATTGTTTTTCACTTAATGTATCCCCAATATTAAATATTCCAGGGTCGTGTATACCTATTATATCACCTGGGTAAGCAGAATCTATTATAACACGGTCTTGTGCAACGAATTGTTGAGGTTGTGAAAGCTTAATCTTTTTGTTTCTTTGTACATGAGTTACAGACATACCTTTTTCGAACTTACCAGAGCAAATTCTAAGGAAAGCTATTCTATCTCTATGGTTTTTATCCATATTAGCTTGTATCTTAAATATAAATCCTGAGAAGTTATTAGAGTTAGGATCTATATCACCTAAGTTACTGCTACGAGGAGTTGGTGGTGGTGTTATTTCTAGGAATGATTCTAAAAATGGCTCAACACCAAAGTTAGTAAGGGCACTTCCGAAAAATACAGGTGTTAATTCACCACTTAATATTTTTTCTAAATCAAAATTATCCCCAGCAATATCTAAAAGTTCAATATCCTCTAGTAATTTTTCATGAAGAGCATCACCTAATAAAGTATTAAACTTTTCATCAGATACTTCTCCAGTTATACAATTAGCAATAGATTGTCCATGGTTACCATCATCAAATAGTTCTATTTGATTTTTATGACGGTTAAATACACCTTTGAATTCTTTACCAGAACCAATTGGCCAGTTTACTGGACAAGAACGAATTCCTAAAACATTTTCAATATCTTCAAGTAACTCAAATGGATCTCTTCCTTGACGGTCCATTTTATTTATAAATGT
>CAJFPU010000045.1 GCA_904418825.1 uncultured Romboutsia sp.
TCTACCGTCCATAAGATTTTCCATAGCTTGTTGTATCAACACTTCTGTACGAGTATCTACAGAACTTGTTGCTTCATCTAATATAAGTATTTTAGGATCTGAAAGTATGGCTCTAGCTATTGTTAATAATTGTTTCTGACCTTGTGATATATTATCTGCTTCTTCATTGATTTCCATATTATATCCATCAGCCAATGTCTTTATAAAGTGATGTGCATGAGCTAACTTGGCAGCTTCAATTACTTCTTCATCACTTGCATCAAGACGACCATAACGTATATTTTCCATTATGCTTCCATTAAATAGCCAAGTATCCTGTAAAACCATACCAAATATTTTTCTTAAATCATTTCTTGTAAAATCTCTATAATCATGACCATCTATAAGTATTTTACCTCCATTTAATTCATAGAATCTCATAAGTAGTTTTACAATAGTAGTTTTACCAGCACCAGTTGGTCCAACTATAGCTACTTTTTGACCTGGTTTTATATTAATAGAAAAATCATTTATTATTATTTTATCTTCATTGTATCCAAATCTAACATGCTCAAATTCAACAGCACCTTTTATTCCTTCTGTTGATATTGGGTTTTTAACATCTTCTGTTATTTCATCTTCTTCTAAGAACTCAAATACTCTTTCTGCTGCTGCTGCAGTTTGTTGCATTACATTAGCTATTTGAGCTGTTTGAGCTATAGGTTGCATAAATGATCTTACATATTGAATAAATGCAAGGATATCTCCAACTTGTATTTTATTTCTTATAGCTAAGAAACCACCCATTATAGCTACTATTACATATCCTAAGTTACCTATAAATGTCATTATCGGCATCATCATTCCTGATAAGAATTGTGATTTCCAAGCTGAGTTATATAACGTATCACTTAATTTATCAAACTCTTCAATAGCTTTTTCTTCACCATTAAAGGCTTTCATTATATTATGACCACTATACATTTCTTCTATATGTCCATTAGTATGACCTAAATATTCTTGTTGTGCTCTAAAGTGTTTTTGAGATTTTTTTACAACCAACATAATCATCACTAAAGATAGAGGTATTACAATTAAACTAACTAACGTCATTGTAACACTTATCGATAACATCATTATTAAAACTCCAATAAGAGTAGTTGCTGATGTTATCATTTGTGATAATATTTGATTTAAGTTTTGACTTATTGCATCTATGTCATTTGTTACTCTCGATAAAACTTCTCCATTAGTCTTTTTATCATAATAGTTAAGAGGTAATTTGTTAATTTTTTCAGATATAGATTTTCTTAAATTATAAGATACCTTTTGAGATATATCTGATGTTATAAAAGTTTGAACAAAAGAGAATATCGAACTTATAATATATAAACTTGCAAGTATAGTTAAAGTTCTAAATATAGCATCAAAATCTATACCTCCACCACTATTACTTACCTTACTAACTAGACCTTCAAATATTTTAGTTGTTGCATTTCCTAATATTTTAGGACCAACTATATTAAATACAGAACTTCCTATAGCAAAAACTATAACCAATAATATAGCTAATTTATATGGGCTTAAATAGCTTATTAGTTTTTTCATCGTACCTTTAAAGTCTTTAGCCTTTTCTTGACCCATTTTCATATGACCTCCGCCCATGCCACCAGGTCTTTTCATTCCTTTTTTATTACTCATTATCTAGCTCCTCCTTTGAAAGTTGAGATAGTGCTATTTGCTTATAAACTTCACAGTTTTTCATAAGCTCATCGTGAGTTCCTATTCCTACAACTTTACCTTCATCAAGTACAACTATTTGGTCAGCATGAAGTATTGTACTTATTCTTTGAGCCACTATTAAAACTGTTGCATCTTTAGTTTTTGATTTTAATTCTTTTCTAAGTTTTGCATCAGTTTTTAAATCTAGTGCTGAGAAACTATCATCAAATATAAATATCTTAGGTTTTTTAGCTAAAGCACGAGCTATTGAAAGTCTTTGTTTTTGTCCACCAGATACATTTGTACCACCTTGAGATATTTCAGTCTCAAATTTGTCTGGTTTTGACTCTATAAATTCCATAGCTTGAGCAATACTTGCCGCTTCCCTTATATCTTCCTTTGTAGAATCTTCTGCACCATATCTTATATTACTATCTATAGTTCCAGAGAATAAAACTGCCTTTTGTGGAACATATCCAATTTCATCTCTAAGTTTATGTTGATTAATATTTCTTATATCAACTCCATTTAATAAAATTTCACCTTCTGTAACATCAAAGAAGCGAGGTATTAAGTTTATTAAAGTTGATTTACCACTTCCTGTACTTCCTATAAAAGCAGTTGTTTGGCCAGGTTTTGCAACAAAGTTTATGTTACTTATAACATTATCCTCTGCATCAGGGTATTTAAATGAAACATTTTTAAATTCTACTTCTCCATACTTATCTTCATCAAATTCTCTAGTTTCTTTTGAATCTTTTATAGCTACATCAGTTGATAATATTTCACCTATACGACTAGCTGAAACTGATGCTCTTGGTAATATAACTGATAACATAGATAACATTAAGAATGACATTATTATTTGCATTGAATATTGAATAAATGCCATCATATCTCCAACCTGCATTACTCCTGCATCAATATTATGAGAACCTACCCAAACTATTAGTATTGTTATCATATTCATAATTAACATCATCGTAGGCATCATTACTGACATTATACGGTTTACAAATGTATTTGTTTTTCTTAAATCTATGTTAATTTCATCAAATCTTTTTTCCTCTACTTTTTGATTACTAAAAGCTCTTATAACTAACATACCTACTAGTGATTCACGTGTTACTAAGTTTAGTTTATCTACTAGTTTTTGTACTTTCTTAAATCTAGGTATCGCTAAACTAAATAAAACTATAATTACTAAAAGTATAGCAACAACCGCTACACCTATTATCCACGCCATTGATGTATCAGTATTTAAAACTTTTAGTACACCACCTATACCAAGTATTGGTGCATATAATATCATCCTTACAAACATAACTGTAAAGTTTTGTATTTGTTGAATATCATTTGTACTACGAGTTATAAGTGATGCAGTTGAAAATTTATCAAATTCAACATTTGAAAAACTTACAACTTTTCTAAATACATCTTTACGAAGACTTCGCCCTATTCCTGCACCTACTCTTGAACCAATAAATCCAACAACTATAGTTGCTAATAAACTTATAAGTGCTATTCCTAGCATAGCTGCACCTGATTTAAATATATAATTATTTTGTAACTTTTCTATATTTATACCTATAGCTTCATATTCATTTTTTATAGCATATATAGATGATTGAGTTAGCATATTTTCATCTAAATCACTTGTTTTATTATCTATCTCTTTTGTCATCTCATCTATTTGAGCTTGAGGTAGTTTTTCAATTACAGAAAAAATATCTACACCTTTTGGAATATTAGGTATTTTCCCTTGTTGGCTTGCAGCTTCAATACCTGACACCTTCACCAAAGCCTTACTCATTATTTTATTTAAACTGTCTATTTCTTTTTTATCATTTGTATTTAACCTATATAATGGTTCACTTTTTAATATTGGATATTTTTTAACCTCTTTATCATATTCTTCCTTAGTTAAATTATCCTTGTTTATTAACTTATAATTCTTATTTACTTCTTCTATCTGATTTTCATTCATAAAAATCATTAACTTATTTAGTTCTTTTTCTCTAATAACAGTAGGGACTGCATTTTCTATACCATTTTGCTGTATCCCTATATTAACTATATTTGATGTATAGTCTGGTAAAGATAAATCACAAGTCGCTTGTACTACTAATAAAGTAATAACTAATATAAGTGATAATGTAAATGGTTTTAAGTATTTTAAAACTCTATTCATATTTAAATTTTACCTCCTTTTCAATAAAATATATTGTATAATTATAATAATCAAAATATAATACTTAAAAAATATAATAGTTATACTTTTTAATTATTATATTTTTTAAGTATATACTTTTTTTATTAAAAGTCAATAATATAAATAGTATTCTTTAATATTATTACTAATTAAAGATATATAATAACAAATGTGTAATATATGGAGGTAACAATAAATGGATAAAATTAAATTAGAAGGAATTGTTCAAAATTTTATAAGCATTATTCCTTTATTTAAAAAAAAGCTTTTACATGATAGTTGTAAATTTGATAAAGGTAATTTAAATCACTCTCATTTTCAAATATTAACAGTTCTAAAAAAATACGGTAAATCTCCTATATCAGATGTTGCAAAAAAACTTTTTATATCTACACCTAACATGACTAAACTATTAAATAAACTTATTGAAGAAGGTATGATTGAAAGAATACCTGGAGAAAAAGACCGCAGAGTTATAAATATTGATTTAACTGAAAAAGGTAATACATATCTAGAAAATAGATTCTTTGAAATTCAATCATCATTAATAGATAAAATTTCTTCTTTACCAGAAGATAAACTTGATAAATTAAATGATTCTCTTCTTACTTTAAAAGAGGTATTAAATGAAATAAGCTCGGATATTTAAATCTGAGCTTTTAATTTAATCTGTTCTGTTAGTTGTTTTATTAAATTATAGTATTTTTAACGATTATATTTAACTAATATAATGAGTTAAATAGTGATTATGATAACATTATTATCATATCGTCTCCTCATTATTAAGTATATTTTACGATATCTAAATATATTACTTAAATAAAAAAAACCTTTAAGTGTAGTAATTTCCACCTTAAAGGTCTTTTATCTATTTAGATACACTATACTATCTAACTTTTAAATTTAGCTAATAATCAATAGTATATTATATCCTCTTAAAATCCGAGATTTAAAAAGATTTCAATATTTTTCTTATTTATTCTATTTATTAATATTAGTTTAAATCAGATAATATCTCTTCTAATACTAATTTCGCATCATTTTTTATAATTTGTTCTTCAACTTCATAATATTCACAATCTATAAATCTTTCTATCTTTTCTACATCTTCTACTTCTCCATCTATAGCAAATAATACTGCTGTAGATTCTTTTATATCATTTATAGAAAGCTCATTTATTATTTTCCCCTGTGATTGTATTTCATATTTTATTTCTACACCTATAGAATCTCCTGCTCTTTTTAAAGATTCTATGCACTCATTATCATTTGATACTACAACTATTATTTTATTCATAACTTTTACCTCTATTTCATGTTTGCTGGTAGTATTTCTATCCAATAATTATCTGGGTCTGCTATAAAATATATTCCCATTTCCTTATTTTCATAGCATATACATCCCATTTCCTTATGTAAATTATATGCGTCATCAAACTCTTCAACTCTAAATGCTAGATGGAACTCATTATCACCTAAATTATACGGTCTTTCCCAATCTCTTAACCAAGTTAATTCTAATTTATGTGTACTTTCTCCATCACCTAAAAATACTAATATGAAACTTCCATCTTCTGCTACTGTTCTTTTAGTTTCAACTAATCCAAGTGCATTTTTATAAAACTCTAAACTTTTTTCTAAATTTAGTACATTGAAGTTATTGTGACAAAATTTAAATCTCATAATTCTCCTCCTTAATATTAACTTAAGTATACACTATCATTAATTATATATAAAATCAAGCAAACTAATTACATATATATCCATAAGTAATTTTTATATAAACCAATATTGTATATTAATAAAGTATATAAATTTGATTTTATGTACTTTAATTAAATACTATTTTTCCAAGTTCATTATTTATAAGCTTTAGTTTTTCTAAATTGCTTATATCTTTTAAATTTATTATTGATTTTATATTATCAATTATTATTCTATTTTCTAGATTTTCTTCTTCTCTTAATTCTATCAATCCATCTATAATGTTTTCTCTATTTAATATTATCACCTTATATAATACCCCCGTTAAGTTTTATTAAGAGTATGTCCATGACAATTTATTTTAAACATAAGTATTTTGACAATCCATTTTTATTAAAAGTAAAAGACTGCCTAGTAATAGACAGTCTTTTTATTAAGCTACTTTAGTTAAATTTTCATTTTTCATTTTTTCTAATCTTTGTTTATTTACATTAGTCATACCTTTAGCTGCAATTGTAAGTAATGTAAACGCCATTACTACACATACTAATATTCCTATCCAAGTAAATTTATAACCAAAGTTCTCAGCAAATACTCCAAAAAGTGCCGATCCACCACAGAATCCTATTGCAAAGTTTAAGTTAACTAAACCTAGTATTTGTCCATATTCTTTGTTACCAAAGAATGAACCTACCATATACGCTGGTCCCATCAGATAAATAAATGTGGCTACACCTTTTAAAATTGAATGTACATGCGCAAATAAAGGTATACTTTCAGTCATTAATAATGCATATCCTGATCCTACTACTGCTATAGCCCCTATTAATAGAGCTTTTATAACTCCTAATTTATCAAATAATATACCGCCAACTACTGTTCCTAATAAAGATGATATTGCAAATAATGAACCAGTTGTAGCTATCATAGATGTTGATAATTTTAATTCTCCTTGGAAATATGCTGCATATTGTATTGAATAAGCAGATACATATATACCTACAAATAATAATCCCATTCCCATTATCCAGAAGTATTTATTTTTTTGCGCTTCTTTTAATGTATAAGATATATCTATTGAATTTATTTTTTCTTCTTTTTCTTGAACTTTTCCTCTAACTATTTCATTTTCATTTTTCGGCATTCTTACCATAAATAATGCTATTGGTATTATTGCTACTAAACCTACTAAACCAAATACAAAATATGAGTGAGCATATCCACTTGAACTTATAGTTCTTGTAACTAACTGTTGTAAGAATATATTACCTATAGATCCACCTGCAAATGCCATTCCCATTGCTTTACCTTTTGTATTTTCATCAAACCAAGAATTCAATAACATTGGTATACCTATACCTGATACTATACTAGAACCTATTTGAGCTACAGCTGCAATTGCATAAAATTGCCATAATTGTTCAGCTATTGAGAATGTCATGAATCCTCCAGATAGTAATATTCCTCCTACTAAGTAGAATATCTTTGTATTTAATTTACCATAAAGGCTACCTATAAACGGTCCTATTATAGCAGGAACTATCATACCTATTGTAAATATTAATGAAAATTGAGATAATGTAAATCCTTTTGCTTCCATTACTGGATACATATATAATGCTTGTGTATTTGCTACTATTCCATTTGGTATAGCTTGTACAAGCATACACGCTATTACTATAAACCATCCTGTGGCTATTTTCTTATTTTTACTCATTGTTGAATTATTCATTAAAATGTCTCCTCCTATGAATATCTTTTATACTGTCTATTAACGTAAATTAAATTTCCTATTTTTCCTTGATATTTCCTTTTTTCTTTTAATATTTCATTGCTGAAAACTACCAAAAAAACATTTTTTTAATTTGTTAAATTAATAATAACATACTTTATTTATTCATTTATAAGAAAAATAGAGCATTTTAAAGAAATAAGGAATTCCTTTTTTCCTTTTATGTAATTTAAATTTACCTTTTTTTATAATCATTCTCAATATTATATTTAACTTATTATAATCTTTATTATAAAATGGTATAATATATCTAATTAATAACTAAAAGAAAATATATATTTCTTAGGAGGACATCATAGTTGAAAAATATAACTTTCGGAAACTTAATAGAAAAATTACTATATATTTCAAATCAAAAGAAAAGTAGCTTAGCAAAATTTATAGGATATGATGTATCTTATATCAATAAATGGATATTATCTACATATTTACCTAGCTCAAAACGAATAAATGAAATATGTAAAAATATTTCAGATTTTATAATCCAATCTTTAGATGAATCCGGATTAATTAATTTAATTGATTACTTTGAAATACCTTCAGATAGTAGTAAAGAGTATATTAGTCAATACATAGAAACTATATTAAAAGAAGTATATTTAGATACAATTAATCTAAATAATAAATCAGTTCAAAATTTACCAAAGAGCACACATTCTGAAGAATACTATAATAGCTTCTCTATGGTAAAACCTAATATTATTTATAATACATTTTTCAATGAATTAAATAATATGTCAGATAAAGAAGATTCTTTAGAGATATTAATTTCATTAAACTTAATGTATCTAAACCATAAAGATAAAATAGCTCTATCAGATTTAAAGGAATTTTTATATAAAATAAGTAAAAAAACAAAAGTAAAAGCTAGCTTTTTAATTGGACTAGGAGGAGATGATAAAAATAATGATGTCATAAATACATTATTAGGAATAAATCTAATTGCTACTTATCCATCTTTAAACTTCAAAATCTATAATTGCAAGGTTAATTCAAATACTGTGGTTTTTGCTATAAAAGATAAATTTTTATCTACAAATATCTTCTTTGAAGAAGGTGAATGCTTATTTACAACTAGTTCAAAAGACAGACGTTTAGTGGAAGAATTTTATTCTAATTTAAAGTATACTTTGAAAAATAAAGGAAATCTTTTATGCTATAGAAAAGATTCATCTTCAATGATTGAAGATCAAACTTATATACAATATATAATGAACAATGACTTAAGATGTCTTCTTGGATCTATTAATGAATTCTTTATGCCACCAGATTTATTTATGGAAATTGCTCAAAAACTATTTGGTCATAATAAAAAAATAATTAATGAACTTCAAAAAATAAACTTATTTCTTCATAATGTAACTTATAAATCAAAACTTAGAGTTCTTATTTATGAGTCAGAACTAAGAAAATATATGTCATCTGGAAAATTACACTTTTTTAATACTCCAGTAACACTTACATTTAAAGAAAGAGAAAGACATATCGAATATATAGAAAAAATTCTTACTGAATCAAACGATGTAGAAATAAGACTTGTTGATGGAGACTTTGTTGATGATTTTAAAAATAAAGAAAATCCATCTCTATATTTATCAAGAAACTTAAAATTTACAAAAGTTCATCCTGATTCGGGTAAAAATGATTACTTTATAATTAGTGATACAGAATTTAAGAATATGTGTACAGACTTATTTGATAAACTTTGGAACACTAGAACAGATATTGTTATAAGTAATAAAGAAGAAATGCTAGATAGAATTGCTAGATCTATTAGTTATACGAGACTTATAAGTGAAAGTTTTGGTGAAAATATAGAATAAAATTTATTTTTAGTATTTCTCTATATTATAACTTTTCTATTTGTATAGTTAATTTAACAAAAGGAGCTATTTTAATAAAGATTTAGCTCCTTTTATTATTGTTTAACTACCTTATTTATTAATTTTGTCTATTTTTTCTTAATTTAACCATTTTTTTCTTTATGTTTATTTCTTTATATTTTTTTATTAATGCTTCACCCTTATAATTAAGTATATCTACATATGAGCATAAATCTTGAACTTCAACGACACCGATATCTTCATTATTTATACCTGGCAGATTGCTAAAAGCTCCTACTATATCTATAACTCTTATTTTCTTTTTCTTGCCTGCATTTATATATATTTTTGTTACTTCATCATGAATATTTTTCTCTCTAGTTTTATTTTTTCTATTTTTCAAAATTTCCTTAGATTTCTTTTCAAACTTTATTTTTCCTTCAACTATATCATCTGTTTTTAGTTCTTCAAAATCTTTTATTTCATACCCTATGTATTCTTCTATTTCATTGATATATTTATCATGTTTGTCAGTAACAATAGTTATTGCTTTTCCATAGTTATCTTTTCTACCAGTTCTACCAATTCTATGGATATAATTTTCTTTATCTCGCGGAACATCATAGTTTATTACTAAAGATATATCATCAATGTGTATACCTCTTGCCGCTACATCTGTGCTTATAAGTATATTAAATTTGCTATTTTTAAAATCTTTAATAACAAATATTCTTTTATCTTGAGACATATCTCCATGAAGTTCTTCTGCTAAAAATCCATCTTTTTTCATATTTTCATACAACTTTTTTACTTTCTCTTTTGTATTACAAAATATTATTAAAGATGTTGGATTCTCTTTATAAATTATACTTTTTAGTTTTTCATATTTTTCATTTTCAAGACATCTTATTTTATTTTCAAGTATTTGCTTCTTATCAAATACATCACTATATTTTATATCTAATATATTAAATGTTTTAAGATATTTGTCACATATATATTTTATATCATCATATATAGTTGCAGAAAATAATCCTTTTACACTATTTTTAGGTATCTTGTTTAATATAAATTCCATATCTTCTATAAAGCCTTTATTAAGCATCTTATCTGCTTCATCTATTATAAAATACTTAATCTCATCTAAATTTATTGTATTTCTGCTTATATGATCTATTATTCTACCCGGTGTAGCAACTACAATATGCACTCTTTGTTTTAATTCTCTTATTTGTTCTTTTATAGGTTGTTTACCAAATATTGAACTACATCTTATCTTTTTTAATCTCCCTATATTAGAAATTTCATCCTTAACTTGAAGAGCTAACTCTCTAGTAGGTACTACTATAAGAGCTTGCAAGCTATTATTTTCTACATCTATATTTTCACATATCGGAATTCCAAAACTTGCTGTTTTCCCACTTCCTGTCTTAGATTTCACTATAATATCTTCTGTCTTTAATAATCTAGGTATAACCTCAACTTGTACTTTAGAAGGAGTTTTATAGTTTAAATTATATAAAGCTTTTATTATATATTTATCTAAATTGAAGTCCTCAAATCTTTTACTCATTTGTTACCACCCTTATATTTTTAAATTTAATATTTCAATCTTTATCTATATTACCAAAATATCTATTTTTTATTAAGCTATAATTTATACCACATGAAAAAAGAGACAATCCCACATTATGAGATAGCCTCTTTTATCTATATCTTAATTAAACTACTTTGTATTAATAGTTGTTCCAGTAGAACCAAATCCACCGTCTCCTCTAACAGTATCATTTACTTCATCAACTTCTACAAAAGTACAATTATAAACTCTTCTTAAAACTCCTTGAGCTAATTTAGTATGTTTTGGTATAGTTATTTCAAAATCTTCTTCATTTTTAAACATTATGCCAACTTCACCTCTATAATCCATATCAACAGTTCCTTCAAATACTGTTATATCTGCATTAGTTCCCGAAGTTGTTGGAACACCTTTTACAGTTATTCCTGACTTATTTTTTATTTGTATACCCCAACCTTGTGGTATTTCAAATATTAATCCTGTTTTAGCTATTGCTTTTTTTCCACCTGATACAGTTACATCTTCACATGTAAACAAATCAAAACCACTATCTGTTGGATGAGCAAACATAGGTATTACTGCATCTTTATGTTTCTTTTTTACGTTCATTATCATATTAATTTCTCCTTTTAGCCTACCTCATACATTACAATATCATTATTGTTTAAAGATTTATTTACATCTATAACTCTTTGATTAGTAGAACCCCTTAGCATAATAGATAAATTTTTCTTATCTTCTTCAAATTTTCCATCTACTAATACATCTATATACTCAAATATCTTCATTTGAGTATAGTCAAAATTTTCAACTTCATATCCTGTCCATAAGTATATCATTTTTTCTGGGTAAACTTTCTTAAATTGTTTACAAAGTTCTATAACACCTTTAACATTTTCAGGGCAAAGAGGTTCTCCTCCCAGTATAGCTAAATTTCTTTTTATGTTGTTTTTATCTATATTATTTAAGATGTACTTCAAATCTTCAGTTGTAAATTCTTTTCCACCGTTAAAATCCCATGTTTCAAAATTAAAGCATCCTTTACAATGATGAGGACAACCTTGTGTCCATAATGACATTGTTATACCTACACCATTTGCTATATCATTGTCTTTTATCTTAGAAAACCTCATATAATCACTTCCAATCTTATAAATGTAGAACTCTTTGTCCAATTTCTTGTGTACGGCCTTTACCCCACATATTAGATCCTATATATCCACAAGTTCTTCTCATAACTTGCATCTCTTCTTTTTCTCTGTTACCACAATTTGGACAATACCATTCTAGGTCATTATCTAATAATATCTCGCCTTCATATCCGCACTTAAAACATACATCTGGCTTAGTGTTTATTTCAGCATATTGTATATTGTGATAAATATAATTTATTATTTGCTCTACTGCAGTTAAATTTTTACTCATATCTGGCACTTCAACATAACTTATACATCCACCTAAACTTATATCATGGAATTGAGATTCAAATTGTAATTTAGAAAATGCATCTATTTCCTCTGTTACATGAACATGATATGAGTTTGTATAATACATTCTATCCGTTACATTTTTTATTTCGCCAAACTTTTGCTTATCTATTCTACAGAATCTTGAAGTTAAACTCTCTCCTGGTGTACCATATAGACCAAATCCAAGACCTGTTTCTTTTTTCCATCTTTGACATGTATTATTTAAGTGGTGCATTACCTTTAATGCAAATTCTTCTCCTTCTTTAGTTGTATGAGATACTCCAAGCATTGCTTGTGTCATTTCATATACACCTACATATCCTAATGAAAGAGTTGAATATCCATCTTTCAATAATGAATCGATTTTTTCACCCTTTTTAAGTCTAGCTATTCCTCCATGTTGCCAATGTATTGGAGACACATCTGAAGTAGTTCCCATAAGTAGATTATGTCTTACCATTAAAGCCTCTTTACAAAGCTCTAATCTTTCATCTAATATTTCCCAGAATTTATCCATATCTTTATTAGCAGTTAAGGCTACTTGAACTAAGTTAAGACTTATAACACCTTGGTTAAATCTACCATACCATTTATATTTTCCATTTTCATCCTTCCATGGTGAAAGGTGACTTCTACATCCCATTGGTGGGAAAGTACATCCTTCATAATTTTTTCTCATTATTTTAGCACTTTGATAATCAGGAACTAATCTCTTTGTATTACACTTAGCTGCTAGCTTTGTAATATAATCATATTTGCCACCCTCTAAGCAGTTATGCTCATCTAATAAGTATACAAGTTTAGGGAATTCTTCTCCTATTTGTTGACCTTTATGATTTTTCATTCCTTCTAATCTTTGATTTATCATTTCTTCACATATTAAAGCCATTTCTCTTTCATATTCATGACCTTCTTCAATTTCTAAATATATAGTAGAAAATGGTGATTGGCCATTACTTGTATGAAGAGTTGATAATTGATATCTTATAGTCTGAATACCAGACTTTAATTCTTCTAACATTCTATCTTCTGCTAATTCATGTGCCATTTCTTCAGTGTACTTTTCTTTGTATTTATTGAAATATTTATCATAAGATACTCTTAAAAATGGTGCTATATGTTTAATTGTTATAGTATTTCCTCCGTATTGACCACTAGCTATTTGAGCTATTATTTGAGTAACTATAGTACAAGCTGTGCTAAATGACTTTGGAGACTCGACTAATTTATTATTTATTACAGTTCCATTTTGAAGCATATCTTCTAAGTTTATAAGCATACAATTGTGAATTGGCTGCATGGCATAATCCATATCATGATAATGAAGTACACCTTCATCATGAGCATGAACTATATGCGCAGGTATTATTTTTCTTCTAGATATATCTTTAGATACTTCTCCTGCTATTAGATCTCTTTGAGTTGAAGCTAGTACTCCATTCTTATTAGAGTTTTCATTTATTACTTCTTCATTACTTTTATCTAAAAGACCTATTATACTATCATCTGTTGTGTTTACTTCTCTCTTAAATGATTGTACTGCTCTATACCCTTCATAAGCTTTTGCAGTTAACTCATGTTTATATTGTATTAACTTGTTATATACCATGTTCTCAACTTGATATACAGTTGGAGAATTTTCATTTTCAAAACAGTTTATCTCTATTTCTTTTGCTATTTTTTTAGCTATTTCTTCTTCATATATTCCGCTTCCATACTTCATAGCTTTAAGTATTGCATCTTCTATTTTACATCTATTAAATTCAACAATACTTCCGTCTCTTTTTATAATATTCAAATTCTTTACCATAACAATACTCCTTTTAACACTTTTTATCGCTAAAATTTTGTAAAATAAAAATAATATTTTTTAATAAAATCTTACTTTTATTCCACAAAATGCTCTTGACTTTTATTACTATATGTGAATCATTTTTTCATGCTTTAAGTACTATATGTAGTATCATATGAGTTATTGTATACTATATATAGTGGAGTATCAAGTATTTTTTATACATTCAAAATTTATTTTTTTGTCAATACTTTTGACAATATTTTTTATATTTTAATGCATAAAATCTTTATTTTATATTTATAAATTAATAAGTAAAATAAAACTTTTATTTAAAATTAAATATCATTTTTTTCAACAAAAAATTCGCTTCGCTCATGTCGCCAACGACTTCGTCCGTTGCTCAAAATATTTTTTACGCTCAAATCTAATTTATTGATATAACTATATTTGCAAGTTTATCCAAAAGTATTGAAGTAAGATAATTTCCTTAAGCGTAAAAAATAAAGTTAATTTATAATAGATAAATTCCCAAAAACAAATCTTTATAACTATAAATTTAAAATATTTAAATATATTTGTATTTTTTAATTTTTTACTTAAATTTATTTTTAAAATATTCTTAGGAGTTTTTTATGGATTTTATAATTTCAGTAGTTAAAGATTTTTATGAATGTTGCAATATGCCTGTAAAAGTTATTTCAAGTAAGTTCAATGATATATATAAAATTGGATACAGTGGTTATTTTGATGAAATATTTCCATTGGATAAGATAAAATCTTTAATAAGTAATTCAGATAGTCATTTAAATGTCCATTTATACAACAATATAGATATTTACTATAAGATTGTAAGTATTTCTAAATTTAATAAAAGCTCTATATTAAATAAACCGATTGAGAATAATTTACATAACATACCTTATCGCTCTTTAGAGTGTTCTAACTATATGTCTAAATTAATTTTAAATATA
>CAJFPU010000046.1 GCA_904418825.1 uncultured Romboutsia sp.
AAGGTAACCCCTAATATAAAACTTATAATACCACTCTTAATTGGTATAGTAAAAATTCTCCATATTATATATATAATACATACAAAACTATTTATAATTATTAAAAGCTTTCTGTATTCTATTTTTTGTTTTGATATAATATAACTTAATAATAAAATAAATGTCATAATTAATGCATACATTAATACCACTCCCATTTTTAATTAAGTGTATATAGATTATATCATATTTTTAAATTCTTAGACATATTTTTGCATTTTTCGACATTATTTTATAAAATCAAACTATAAACTCTAATATCAAATAAATATCAATATAAAATTTTTAACTTAATTTCATTTGCTAAAATGCATATCATATACTATAATGTATTCTATAATATAAATATCTCGAAGGGGAGTAGCTTTCACTATTGTGATAATCAATCGTCATTTCGGATTTTGTCCCGGTTGATTAGCAAGATTAAACTTGTTAGCAAGACCTTCAGGCATATACTCACAAATTAATGTTTATATGACTGAAGGTCTTTTTTTATTATCTAGTTATCATTTTTGATACTAGAAAAACAAATTTTATTTATTATTTTAAGGAGGAATAAATGAATACTTTAGATTCAGACCCTGGGGCCATAATGGCTCAATTATTACTAATATTTTTACTTACATCTATTAATGCATTTTTTGCATCTGCAGAAATGGCTATCGTTTCTGTTAATAAATCAAAAGTAAGAAAATTAAGCGAAGAAGGAAATTGTAATGCTAAATTACTTGAGAAACTTATTGAAGAACCAAGTAATTTCTTATCAACCATTCAAATCGGAATAACTTTAGCTGGATTTTTCTCAAGTGCATCAGCTGCTACTGGAATTTCAGAGTATATTGCAAATATACTTGCCCCACTAAATATACCTTACTATAAAGAGTTTTCTATGATAGTGGTAACTTTAATACTATCATACTTTACACTAGTATTTGGAGAGCTTGTACCAAAGAGAATAGCATTAAAAAAAGCTGAAAAAATATCTTTATTAGCAGTAAAACCAATCTATATTATATCTAAATTTACAAAACCATTTATCAAGTTATTATCTTTTTCTACTACTTTAGTTTTAAAAATAACTAGAAATAATGATGATAACATTGAACAAAAAGTATCTAAGGAAGAAATTAGATCATTAATATCACAATCTCAAGAAGATGGATGTATAGATATCTATGAAAAAGATATGCTCTATGGTGTGTTTGAGTTTAACAATAAAAGCATTAAAGAGATAATGACACCTAGAAACAATATGTTCACTATAGATATAGATGATAATATAGAAGATATTATTGATGAAATTTTAGAATCACACTTTTCTAGAATACCTGTTTATAAGGATAATATCGATAATATAGTTGGAGTTTTATATGTTAAAGACTTATTAATAGAAGCTAGAAAAGTCGGTTTTAATAATATAAATATAAAAAGTATCTTACAAGAACCTAATTTTGTTTTAGAAACAATTAAAACTAATGAATTATTTAATAGATTAAAAACTAGTAAAGTTCATTTAGCTATATTATTTGATGAATATGGCGGTATATCAGGATTAGTTTCAATGGAAGATTTAATAGAAGAAATAGTTGGAGACATTGAAGACGAATATGATTCAGAAGAATTAACTATAAAAAAATTAGATAATAATAACTTCATAGTAAAAGGATATTTAAATGTTTCAGAGTTTAATAATAAATTTAATACAAATATAGAAGAAGGTGAATATGATACTTTAAATGGTTATATTCTTGATAAATTAGGTATGTTACCTAAAGTAGGTACAGAAATAGAATTAGAAAATTTTCATTTTGTGGTATCAAATGTAGACAATAGACGTATTGAAGATATACAAGTAAAGATAATTAATAAATCTGCAGAAGGCTTAATTTAAGCCTTCTGCTAAAATTTTAAGGAGTACAGTATGGATGAAATAAAAAGGGAATTACTTAAATCAGTAAAATATGTAATACCTATAATACTAATTTTTTTAGGAGTATTGATACTAGAAAATTCTTCTTCTATATATAATTTTGTAAGTACCAATATATCCACAGTTAATAATCTTTTAGCTCCATTTTTTATAGGTTTTATGATAGCTTATATACTTAATCAACCTATGAAATACTTAGAGAGTAAATTTAAACTCAAAAGAGGAATATCTATTTCATTAATTTATGGAATTTTAGCACTTATTATTGTTTTTATATGGTTATTTATAATTCCAATTATTAAATCAAATATAAATGATATATCAACATCTATTCCACTAGGAATTGGTCAAGCTGAGACATTAATAAATAACATATTTTCTAAATTAAAATTAAACATAAATAATCAAGAAGCTAAAGTTCAAATTAATGACTTTTTTACAAATATATTATTGCCATTATCTACAACTACAGCTACTATGCTTAGTGATTTTTTAATAAATATAATGAGTTCTATAGTATCATATATATTTAATATTTTTTTAGGTATAGTAATTTCGATCTATTTATTATTATCAAAAGAAAAGTATTTAGAAGTAATCAATATATTATCTAAGAAAGTATTAGCTAAATATTATTTAATAGTTAAAGAATTTATTAATATTTTAGATAAAAACATAGGAGTATATATAGTAGCAAAAGCTATTGATTCGACTATTTATGGAATTATTTGTACTTCTATTCTTTATTTAGTAAATGCAAAATATGCATTATTTTTAGGTACAATTGCAGGTATTACTAATATGATTCCTTTTTTTGGACCTATTATAGGAACTATAGTTGCTGTCATAATTAACTTATTCTTCTCTTTTGATAAAGCTATTATTGTGTTAATTGTTATGATTGTTGTTCAACAGTTAGAGAGTACTATTCTTGAACCATATTTTGTTGGAAAGCAGGTTGGTGTCCCACCTATATTCACAATCCTGGCTGTTACTATAGCAAGTAATTATACTGGATTTATTGGTATATTATTATCAGTACCTATTACTGGTGTAATTTTAATGTATGGTAAAAGATTTTTAGAAAAAGAAAAATTATTGTAAAAATAATAACTATGTAAAATCAATAAATATCCTAAAGTAAAATAATTTACACTTTAGGTATGAATCAATCATCATTTTAGTGTTTAAGAATACTTCATTAATTGACAAGTTGTATACTTTATAGCAAGACCTTTCTAAATAAATAGATATTTTTATCTTTTTATTTAAAAGGTCTTTTTAATTATAAAAATAAATTTGGATATCTAAGTTTTGAATTATATTCTATTATTACTTTATTTTACTTGTTAAAGATGTATAGTACTTTATTTATGATTTTCAAATATAGTAACATAGTTAAAAATATCATCTCTTATATATCTCTCTAAATTATGATTTATTTAAATAATTAATGAGTTATATGTAAATTTTAAAGAATATATATTTTTTTTAATAAAAAATGAAGCTATATAAGCTCCATTTATGTTATATATTTATTTTGGACATACATAAGTATTACCATCTACAGATTGAAGAAGTTCTACATTAGGAATATCTCCTATTATATAGATTGAATATATTCTATCAGTTTTAAATTGAATATTTGTTGTTACTAAATCATCTCCATTTAAATTACCTTTTACTGATATAGTATATCCCCCTGGATTTAAATATTCATAAATTGTTTGGTCTTTATAATCTATATTATCTACTATAGGTTTATCATTATTAAATATGTCTGCTATTGGTAAATCTGGTGATAAGTTAACAAATCTAACTACCGCTTGACTATTTGAACTTTTTTGTTCTATATCTTCATCCACAATTATTAAAGCTTCTTGACCAATATTTCCAGAAATGGCTAATGTAAATAAACTTTCATCTGGTATTATAAAGGTTGTTCTTATTAAGATATTTTTTGTTCCAGCTTCATATATATCAATTTTATACGACCTATTTTCCATATATATATATGGTGTAAAACTTTTATATTTAACATCTGAATATAATAATTTATTATTAACATATATATCTACTGATTTTTGTGAAGGTAATACATTTAAATACCTAATTAATCCTTTATTTTCCTCTATTTTAAAGCAATCCATTTAAATTATTCCCCCATATAAATATATTATTTTATATATTTATATGGGGGAATAATTTATATTGTTACTCTTAAAAATTTTATATCTATTTAACTTTTAATTATTATTAAAATAAATACAATCTATATATGATTTATCATAAATCTTATAATTTCAATTATTTCATATTCTATTAAGCTAAACATTTTATATACAATATGACTTTTAGGTATATTTTCAAATTGTTTATCTAGATAAGTTTTAGATATAATACTTTCTTTAACATCATAGACTAGATTTAATATTGGTGTATCAAAATCTTTTATATCTATAGTAAATAAGAAACTTCTATTAGAATAATCGTCAATATACTCCTCTATATATTTTATTTTTATTTTCCGATTCTCAAATAACATAATATATCCTCCTGAAACTTATTATTAATAAGTTTGTCCAAATAAATTACTATTTATGTTTATAATAAAAAATTTGCTTCGCTCATATTCTCAATGACTTAGTCTATTACTCAAAATATTTTTTCAAATCAAATTAATTGATATAACTATATTTGTTAACTTATCTATAAGTATTGAAATAATATAATTTTCTTAATCGTAAAAAAAGTAGCTTTAAAATAATAAATATTATTTTAAAGCTACTTTTTTAACTATACAGTTTTATCTTTTATTTTTCTATCATAAATTATCGCACTTAAAACTCCTATAATAGATACACACATCATAAATAAAATAGCTCCATTAATTTTAAAAAATTCTATTAATATACCAACTATAAAAGAACCAATAATAAGCCCTAAACTATTAAACATAGCAAATCCCATAAGTTGAGAAGTTGTTTTTAAATTTTCAGGGCATACCCTATCTATCATAGTTCTTCCTACCATAAGAATAATTGGGTATGTAAGTACTTGAAATAATCCACTTAAATATATAGTATAAATACCCGGTATAAAATAAAGTACTGACATCTGTATAAATATAGCTATTGGAGATAATATAAGTAATTTATCTGGACTTAGTTTATGCATTATCTTTCTGCAAAGTATTAGCATAACTATTTCACTTACTGAGCATATAAAATTATATATACCTAAATTTGATGTATTTCCACCAACTTTAGTTATTACATAAGGAACCAATTGTAGATATCCTCTAAACCCTATACATATTATTAAAAGTGTAACTACTGTAAATATATACTCTTTATTTATCAATAACGGTTTAAAGCTCATATTATTATTACAACTTTTAACTACATCTTTTAATTTAAATGCACATAATATACCAATTAAAAGTGTACCTACATATATAAAAGTTACATATTTATAACCTAAATTTGAAACAATAAAACCTACAATTAACACTCCAAATGCCCATCCTATAGAACCAAAAGCTCTAAATTCTCCAAATTTTACTTTTACATCATCAATATTTTCCATAACCCAACTATCACAAAGTGGTCCTAACATAGTGCTAAATAATCCCATCAAAAAAAATACTATATAAAATAATATTCCTTTATTAGTTATAATTGCTAGAAATCCAGTAATAGTTGTTATTATAATGGCTGGAAATAATACTTTTTTTATAGTTTTAAGTTTATCACAAAAATATCCAATAGAAAAAAGTCCTACTAAACCACTTAATGTAAATAAACTAATTAAACTTCCTGTTTCTATAGGATCAAATCCTTTATATTGTAAAAATGGAATTAACATTCCACTTATATTAGCTAAACCAAAAAATAAAAAAAAGTAAATAGTTCTAAATAATAATATTCGCATGATCATCCTCCTTATTTTAAAATGTCTAATAATATCTATTATTTACAGTTAAAATTTTTATATTATAAAAAAATTTGCTTTATTTAATACTTATAAGAAATATTTTTTATCTGTCTTTTTACTATATTTAATTGCATTAAGAATTCATCAAAATATTATTTAGTTAATATAATTTCTTTATTTTAAGGGAAATATAAGTATAAAACTTGATAAGGAGGTTTATTCAATAATGAAGATATTAAAATACATGCTTGTATTCGTGCCTATAAGCTTTGTAGCTAAATTTTTAAATGCTTCTGATACAGTTATGTTTATATTAGCATGTTTATCAATAATTCCATTAGCTGGACTTATGGGACAAGGTACTGAAGAAATTTCTTTTTATTCCGGGCCTAAAATTGGAGGTTTTTTAAATGGTACATTTGGAAATGCAACTGAACTTATAATATCATTTTTTGCTCTTAAAGAAGGTTTATTTGAAGTTGTAAAATCATCTATTGCAGGAGCAGTTATTGGCAATATATTACTTGTTTTAGGAGCAAGTATGTTAGCTGGAGGACTTAAGTATAAATCTCAGAAATTTAATCAAAAAGTATCTGAAGTATCTTCAAATATGCTACTATTTGCAGTATTAGGATTATGTATTCCAGCTTTATTTACTCATACAGTAGATCCTAAACTTCTTAATACTAGATATGAAGGGTTAAGCATTTTTGTAGCATCAGTGATGATTATAATATATGCACTTAGTTTATTTTTTTCATTTAGTACTCATAAGCATATATACAATAATAATGAAGAACATGAAGGAACTTCTAAGTGGTCTTTACAAAAATCTGTATTAGTACTAGTAATTTCTACTATATTAATAGCTATAGAAAGTGAATTTTTAGTAAATGGTATAGAACCAATAACAAAAAGCTTAGGCTGGAGTGAATTTTTTGTTGGAATAATACTAATTCCTATAATCGGAAATGCAGCAGAACATAGTACTGCCATTGTTATGGCTAGAAAAAATAAAATGGATGTTGCACTTGAAATAGCTATAGGATCTAGTTTACAAATAATTTTATTTGTTGCTCCTGTACTTATATTCTTAAGTTTATTCTTTACTCCTATGAGTATAGTTTTTAATCAATTTGAATTAATTGCCCTTATTGCATCTGTACTTATAGCTAATAGAGTTTCTCATGATGGAGAGTCTAATTGGCTTGAAGGTGTTCAATTACTTGCAGTTTATTTAATTATAGCTGCATCATTTTTTATATTATAAAATTCGCTTCGCTCATAGCACCACCCATATATCTTATAAATAAAAAACTATGTTTAATAAAGTTCTAACTTTCTATTAAACATAGTTTTTATTTTTATACAAACCTTTTATTTAATTATCTAATCCTTTTATTAATTTACTACATTCCTCTTCTATATCTTCTATAAAGTTATGAATATATATTCCATTACCACAAGCATATATATTTTCTCTTGAAGTCATAAAGTTATTATCAACTTTAGGTCCTGTAGTTTCTGGATTTAATGATATATTACTTCTCATGGCTACTAATCCATCAGAAAGCATTGGTCTTGCAAACATTAAAGTGTCACATTCAACAACTTCCTCTTTTTCATTTTTCTCTATAGTAACACTAGTTATTCTACCTGCTCCATGTATAGATGTTATTTTATAACCTTTATATATAGTATCTGTAAGTCCATAAGTATTTACATCATCATTTTCAGATATTATACCAACAATTTTTATATTATTATCTTTAAGTTGTTCTTGTATCATATATAATGTAGCATCTCCGTCTATAAGGATGTTTTTACCTGGTATCATATTATCCATACTAAATATTTTCTTAGCCATGCCAACAGTTATTATTCCAGAACATCTATCTCCAACCATATTTATAGCTTTTCTTGAACCTTCTTTTTGACCATTAGCTAATATTATATTTTTACCTTTTATCTTTTCTATTCCACACTCTGAACTCGTGCAAAGTACTTCATTGTTTTCCTCTATTTTTAATACCATAGTATTTAATTTTGTATCAACTTTACAGTCATTAAATCTATCCATTAATACTTTTTTATATTCTTGTCCCGTTATCGTATTTTCTTTACTTATATTATAATTTCCTAAATTTAAAGCTCCTCCTAATACTGGATCTTTTTCTATTAATAATATATTATCTATTCCTTGTTTATTGGCCTCTATAGCACATAATATACCTGCTGCTCCACCACCAACTATTATTAAGTTATACTCTTTCATAATTTAGTCCTCCTTAAATCCAACAACTGTAGAAGATTTAGAATTTTTATTAACTTGGCTTATATCTATGTTTAAAGTTTTGCTTAAAATCATGCTTATAGGTATCATACATCCTGTTCCTTGACATCCACCCATCATTGCACGAGTTCTCCTTTTTACACCATCTAATGTTGTTGCACCTAAAGGTCTTTTTATAGAATCTATAATTTCACCTTCTGTAACAAATTCACACTTACAAACCATCTTTCCGTATGATGGATTTTCCTTTATTAATTTATTTTTTTCTTCTATACTTAAATCAGCCATTCTTATCATTTTCTCTCTAGTAGATTTAAAGTTCTCTTTTTTTGTTAACTTTATTTTATCACTTATTAAATCTATAATATAAGTTGCTATAGCTGGTGCTGCTGTTAGTCCTGGAGAATCTATTCCTATTACATTTATAAAGTTAGGATTACCTTTCGCTTCTTCTATTATAAAGTCTTCACCTTCTACTTTTGGTCTTAATCCACTAAAAGTATTTAATACTCTTGCAAATGGTAATTCTTTTATAGTTTTTTTACTTTTTTCCATTATTTCATCTATACCGCTTCTTGAAGTAGATACTCCACCATCAGCTTTTGCATTTGGTCCAAGTAATAAGTTTCCATCAACTGTTGGAGTAACTAAAACACCTTTACCTAATTTAGATGGAACTTGGAATAATGTTTTTTTACACATTCCACCTGCAACTTTATCAAATAAACAGTATTCACCTTTTACTGGGCTTATTTCATATTTAACTTCATTTATTAAATTATTTAAATATGCTCCGCCTAATCCACTTGCATTTATAATCATTTTAGCTTCTAAATTTTTATCGTTATCTAAGGTTAATTTATAAATATTATCTTCTCTTTTTATATTTTTAACAGCTTGCCCTAATTTAAACTCTACACCATTTTCAACTGCATTTTCTGCAAATGCTAAAGTCATTTCATATGGGCTAACTATACCAGATGTTTTTACATGTAGTGCACCAACTACATCAGAATTTATATTATTTTCTAATTCTATAACCTCTTTTTTATTTAAGATTTCTAATCCTTCAACTCCTAGCTCATCACCATTAGCTTTCAAATTTTTTATTTTATCTAATTCCTCTTCATTAAATGCTAATACTAATGCACCATTTCTTTTAAAAGGAAATTGTAATTCTTTTGATAGTTCATCCATCATTTTATTTCCTTCTAAGTTTAGCTTAGCTTTTAATGTTCCTTTTTTTTCATTATATCCACCGTGAATTATACCACTATTGGCTTTTGATATTCCTTCTGCTACATCTTCATTTTTATCTACTACTAATACATCTAAATTATATTTAGATAATTCTCTTGCTATAGCACAACCAACTACTCCAGCACCTATTACTATAATGTCTTTCATATTATATCCTCCTTATGTAATGGCATTATGTATAATAAATTGTAAAATTTTAACTAACTCATCTACTTATTATATAATGAATTATTGTATAAGTAAAATTAATAACTATTATGATAATCATTAATTTTATTTATATTTATTTTAATCTATATACTTTTATATTTTCAATAATATCAATATCTATACTTTATATTTTATAAAAAAATATATATTTATTTAATTTCAATCTTTAAATATCAATAAATTTAAAAAGTAGGTATATATCAATAAATTGATACATTCCTACTTTCTTATTAAAATATACTTTTAATTAAATACATTTATTAAATTTTTAAATACGTCTTTATTAGCTTTAATTTTCTTTTCATCACCAACAACACATATAAAATCTTTTTTCATTATATCTTCTATAAGCTTATTGTATTCTTTTATAGTTTCAACATTTGTAGCTAAAACTTCATCTCTTTCTCTTTGTCTATCTTCTTTAGTTATACCTCTCATATACATACCAAGAGCTTTTTCTCCTTTAGATGCAGGAGTTAATGGCATATCTAAATTACTTATAGTACCTATAATATACTTTGTCATTTCTCTATCTGAAACATCAAATGATTTTATAAAATCTGGTGCTTCATTGAAAGCTTTAAGGGTTTCTGTTAAGTTAGGATCTCTGTAAGATACAAATGCCATATTACCAGTTCTCGCAATAGTTGACATGCATCCATATGCTCCACCTTTAACTCTTACCCTATTCCATAAATAATCGTATCCAAGTATAGTTTTTAGTACTAATAAACTTCCATTATAATTATATCCAAGTTTTTTAAAGTTGTATCCTTTACATACATAGTCTACATTAGCTGGAGTCATTAATCCTTCATTTTTTTGTTCTTCATTAAATTTATACTCGTTATTATTTAAAGATTCAGTAGATAATATATCTACAACTTTGTTCATATTTTCTTTTAATAAGTTTAATTCTTTATCTTCACCTGTTACAAATACTATTAAATTATTTTTATTAAATATAGTACTTTTTAATTTATATAGTTTAGATTTTAAATTTTCTATTTTATTATCAAAATCATTTTCTATATCTTTTAAGAATCTATAATAATCATACCCTGATATTTTTTCCATATATGATGCTGCTGGTGAAAAATATGATGCAACTCTTCCAACTGCAACTTGATGTCCTGCTTGCATAAGCATCATTTCTATTCTTGAAATAAGTTCTCTTATGATTTCTCTTATTCTTTTGTTATCTTCAAATAGTGAATTTTTAACTATGTCAGCCATTATTTCCATAGATTTATATATCTTATCATCCATAACTTTAGTATGTATCTCTAAGAATGGATAATATTTATTTTCATCTTTATCATTTCCATATACTTGATTTCTAAAGTACATATCACCAGTATTTATAAGTATTTCATTAGATAATTCTTTGTAGTCATAATTCTTAGTATCAACTTTTGCAAGTAAATTACCTAATAAACTAAAGTATGGTATATCTTCTTCAGCTATACATTTTCCATAAAACATAAAGTTTAAGTAAGCAATATTACTTGTAAATGTATTACAATGAAGTATTTCTATATCATTATGTTTAACTTTATTTATAGGTAAATCTTCAACTTCTTTTCCTATATCATTTAAACTAAGTAGTGGTATGGTTTCTAAAAGCTCTGGAGAATCTGGTGTACTTTGACGAAGTATTAAATTGTTAGTTTCTTCTACTATTTTATTTAATTCTTCTTCACTTAAACTATTTTTATAATTTTCTAATTTTACTTTTAGCTCATCTTCTTCTCTTTGTGCTAATCCTTTTTCTGGTTTTAATGTAAGTAAAGATGCATGAGTGTTATCTAGCATATATTTTTTAATAAGATTTTCAAAGTGATTAGTATTAAGAGATTTTTTAACATTTTCTATTGCATGTTCATATTTTATATGCATAAGTGGATCTCCACCATATAACCAACTATCCATAGCATTCATATAGTATACTAATCCTTTCGGATATCCACCAGTATCTGCCTCTCTTAATCTAAATTCAAATGCATTTATACATCCTTCTATAAGCTTTTTATCTATTCCATTTTTAACAATATCATTAAGTGTATTATAAACTACTTTTTTAAATTCTTCTTTTTTACTAGGTTCACTATTTTTAGCTATTATACTAAATACAGGTTGAAGTATACCTCCATCAAAGCTACCAAATACATCTTTTCCTATTTCTGCATCAAGTAACGCTTTTTTAAGCGGTGCACCTTCTGCCTCAAGAAGTATATATTCTAACATATTTAAATCCATATATACTTCTTCGTCAGTAGATCTTCCTGTCACATAGTTTAAAGCTAAGAAAGTTTTTTCTTTGTCATCATCTTCTTCAGATATTGAATAAGTATATTCTACATCTTTTATACTACTATATTTTTCTTGTGGATTAATTTCTGCATCTATTTCTTTTCTATCAAAATCATTTAAGTATTCTTCATTTATGAATTTTAAACATTTTTCTAAATTCATATCTCCGTATAAAAATATATAACTATTAGATGGATGATAGTATTTTTTATGTGTATCTATAAATTGTTCATACGTTAAATCAGGAATATATTTTGGATCTCCTCCTGATTCATTTGAATAAGTGTTATCTGGAAATAATGTTTCTTGTATTTTTCTCATTAATATTCCCTCAGGAGATGAAAAAGCTCCCTTCATTTCATTATATACAACACCCTTATACGTTAATTCATCTTCTTTTTTCTCAAGATCATAATGCCATCCTTCTTGCATAAGTATTTCTTTAGTTTTATATATATTTGGATAAAATACTGCATCTAAATATACATCCATTAAATTAAAGAAATCTTTTTCATTTTGACTTGCTATAGGATATATTGTTTTATCACTAAATGTCATTGCATTTAAGAATGTATTTAAAGAACCTTTTACAAGTTCAACAAATGGCTCTTTAGTTGGAAATTTTCTAGATCCACATAAAACACTATGTTCTAATATATGCATAACACCTGTACTATCTTGTGGAGGTGTTTTAAATCCTATTGAAAATACTTTATTTGTATCATCATTTTCCATATGTAAAAGCCTTGCACCTGTTTTTTCATGTTCAAATATTTTTGCTATAGAATTTACTTCTTTTATATGTTCTTGTCTTAAAAGTACAAATCCATTATAGTTTGTGCCTATTTTATAATTCATTTTAGCCTCCTTAGCTATTTTATATTTATTTATTTATCTATTTATTTATCTATTTTTACTACTTATATATATTTATTCCCTATTTTTTAATAAATAATTGTCATTATCTATTTTAAATCCATATTTTGTGTACAATTTATTTAAGCCTTCTTTACTTATAATAAGTTTAAAAGATATTAATATTTTCCTTTGGATTTTTATAGGTTTAAAATTATACGTTTCATTATAGTTATTATAGTTGATTAATTTAATGTTTATGTTATCTATAATAAAACTTAGATTATCTATTAACATTAGTGCATACTCATTATTTCTGTTACTAAATGAATACTCTTCTAAATATAATATACCATATTTTCCCTAATAATAAGTATTTATTATATAAGTATTATATTTGTTATCTTTATTTTTTAGTTATTAACTTAGATTTATTTTTCTTTCTAAAAATATAATACCCCCATATATAAGCATGATTTAATAAATCTTATATATATGGGGGTACATTTTTTAACTATTTCATTATATTTTCTATATTATCTAATAATAGTTTTTTGTCATCTTTAGTTATTGTTGCATTTTTTAATATATTTTCTTTAAGCTCTAATATTTTTTTATTTTGTTTTTCTATTTTTTTATTATATTCACTTTTTATATCTTTAAAGTTTTTACTTAATAAATTTATTAAAGATGCCATTTCATCAGAACTTCCTGCTATTCGATTAAGTAACATTAGATTTTGTTCAAGTATTTCAGGTATTTCGTTTAATGAATATCTAAGTTGATGATCTATTTCACCATATCCTTCTTCAAATATAGTTCTAACCTGTACTTCTGTAATAACTTTTTCTGTAGTTGGATATGATTCTACTAAATAATGAACTGAACGATATCCTGATAGCCTTGAACAAACTTCAATTCCTAATTCTTCAAATGTCTTAGTATTATCTCCTTTTCTAATGTTTGCAACTATCTCATTTACATTCCACATTTTAGTTATAAAGTTATGAATTTCTTCCCAATCTTCTTTAAATATATGTATTACTCTTATGCCTACTAAATCAGTTATTTCATCTTTATAATTTTGTACTGTAAAATTAAAGTCATTACCATATTTTTTCCTTCTATCTTCTGTTTTTCTTATAATTTTCTCTATTAGATGATTTTCATCTTTAACACGAGTTTTAACAGAATGTACTTTTTTATGCTCTCTAAGTATATTGGCAATTAAATTAGCTTGAGTTTCATAACTTTTTCTATACATACTGTAATCATTATAAATTTTTTCTAATTCATTCCAATCTATATTATTATTTATTAAAAATTCTTCATCTATATTATACTCTTTTAAAAACTCATATTTTTTAAGTACCATATTAATCTCCTTAATTAAAGATAATAATCTTTAAATATTTTCTTTATATTAATATAATAAACATATTCTTATAATAAATAAAGAGAATTAAGTATTTTTATACAAAAATACCTCAAAATAATATATTATTTTGAGGTATATATAATAAAGTATTTAATTTATACTATAAAATTCTTCTTGCACCTACATATGCTTTATTCCAATAGCTAGTATTCATACTAACCTTTTCTACATTTTTACCACTTCTTGGTGCATGTATCATTTGTCCATTTCCTACATATATAGCAACATGTGTTATATTACCAGTTCCATCAGTACTTGAGAATATTAAATCTCCTGGTTGTAAGTTTGATTTGCTTACAGCTTTTCCAGCACCATATTGAGCTGTAGAACTTCTAGGTAATGTTATACCAGCTGCATTTTTATATACATAGTATGTAAGTCCTGAACAGTCAAAGCTGTTAGGTCCTTCAGCTCCCCATACATAAGGCTTACCTATTTGCTTATGTGCTAAATCTACTACTGCTTGTACTTTATTAGTAGATGGAG
>CAJFPU010000047.1 GCA_904418825.1 uncultured Romboutsia sp.
TAGTAAAATAGTATGAATTTAATCTTGACAAAATTACTAGGGTATAATAAAATTGTGTTGAAGATAATACCTAGTAAAATAGTAGGGATTATAATTCGTTGTAAAGGGTGATAAATATGAAATTATCCACTAAAGGTAGATATGGACTTAAAGCAATGTTTCAATTATCATTAAATAAAAGTAACGGTCCTATTCCACTAAAAAATATAGCTAGTAATCAAAATATATCGGAACAATATTTAGAGCAAATATTTTCATCTCTAAAAAAATCTGGTTTAGTTAAAAGTGTAAGGGGATCTCAAGGAGGATACTTATTATCTAAAGAACCTAAAGATATAACTGTAGGTGATATATTAATTGTACTTGAAGGGCCTGTTTCATTATCAGATTGTGTACTAGATGAAGATATATGTGAGAATTCTGGTAAATGTGTAACAAAAGTTGTATGGGAAAAAATAAAAAAAGGTATAGAAGATGTAATAAATTCTATAACGCTTCAAGATATGATAGATGATCATAATAAAAATATATTAGAAAATGATATAACAAACTTAATTATAAAATAGATATGGAGACGAAGAAAATGGAAAAAAGAAGATTATATATGGATTATTCTGCTACAACTCCAGTAAAAAAAGAAGTTCTAGATGAAATGATGCCATATTTTACAGAAAACTTTGGAAACGCATCTAGTTTTCATACATTCGGAAGAGAAGCAAAAACTGCTTTAGATAAAGCTAGAGGACAAGTAGCTAACCTTATAAATGCAAAAACTAATGAAATATACTTCACAGCTGGTGGAACAGAAAGTGATAACTGGGCGATAGAGGGTGTTGCTTTTGCTCACAGAAATAAAGGAAATCATATAATAACATCTAAAATAGAACATCATGGAGTACTTCATATATGTGAATACTTAGAAAAACATCATGGATTTGAAGTAACTTATTTAGATGTTGATGCTGAAGGTAAAGTTAAATTAGATGAACTTGAAAAAGCAATAAAGGATACTACAATATTAATAAGTATAATGTTTGCAAATAATGAAATAGGAACAATTCAACCAATAAAAGAAATTGGTGAAATAGCTAAAAAGCATAATATATTATTCCACACAGATGCTGTTCAAGCAGCAGGGAATGTTCCAATAGATGTTAAAGAGTTAAATGTAGATTTAATGAGTATGTCTTCACATAAGATATATGGTCCTAAAGGAATAGGAGCATTATATATAAAAACTGGTACAAAACTTCATTCTTTTGTTCATGGTGGAGCGCAAGAAAGAAGAAGAAGAGCCGGTACTGAGAATATGACATCTATAGTTGGATATGGAAAAGCAGCAGAGCTTGCTAAAACTAATATGGATGAACATATAGAAAGATTAACATCTTTAAGAACAAAATTAATAAATGGAATACTTGAAAAGATACCATATACAAGAGTAAATGGTAGTTTAGAGGATAGATTACCAGGTAATGTTAACTTCTCATTTGAATTTATAGAAGGAGAAGGAATATTATTAATGTTAGATATGTTAGGTATAGCTGCATCAAGTGGATCAGCTTGTACGTCAGGATCATTAGATCCATCACATGTTTTAATGGCTATAGGATTACCTCATGAAATAGCACATGGATCATTAAGACTTTCAATAGGTGATTTTACAACAGAAGAAGATATAGATTATATAATAGAAAAATTACCAGCAGTTATAGAGAGATTAAGAATGATGTCTCCTTTATATGATGCTGTAATGAAGCAAAAATAATAGACCGGAAAAATATAATTAAAAATTAAGGAGGAAAAGAATATGCAATACAGTGATAAAGTAATGGAACATTTTATGAATCCAAAGAATGTTGGAGAAATAGAAAATGCAAGTGGTATAGGTGAAGTTGGAAATGCTAAGTGCGGAGATATAATGAGAATATATCTTGATATAGATTCAGAAACTCAAGTTATAAATGATGTTAAATTCAAAACTTTTGGATGTGGATCTGCAATAGCAAGTTCATCAATGGCTACAGAAATGGTAAAAGGAAAAACTATACATGAAGCATTAGCTGTAACTAATAAAGCAGTTGCAGAAGCTTTAGATGGTTTACCACCGGTAAAAATGCACTGTTCAGTTTTAGCAGAACAAGCAATAAAAGCTGCTTTAATAGATTATTCTAAAAAGCACAATATACACATACCAGAATTAGATGGTGTTGTTATAGATGATGATCATGATCATCATCATGACATAGAAGAAGATGAAATGTAATATTAAATATAAAATTTAATACTTAGTATATAAATATCCCTTTTAGGTAACTACTTAAAAGGGATATTGTGATTTTAAAAATATGATAATTTTTAAATTAGTATATAGATATTTTAGATATATAAGTTTAGTCTTTAAAAAATAAGATAAAATATATATAATAAAAAAGATATAAGTAAATTCTCAAGAGAAGGTGACGAAATGAAAAAAAGAGTAATGATCGGTATGAGCGGTGGAGTAGATAGTTCTGTTGCAGCATATCTTTTAAAAGAACAAGGATATGATGTTATAGGTGTTACTATGAAACTGTGGCAAGATGATGATGATGAATTAATGGAGAATGAAGGTGGTTGTTGTTCATTAGCAGCTGTTGAAGATGCAAGAAGAGTTGCAGATAGAATAGGTATACCTTTTTATGTATTAAATTTTAGTGATGTATTTAAACAAAAGGTAATAGAGCCTTTTATAGATGAATATTTAAATGGTAGAACTCCAAATCCATGTATAGCTTGTAATAAGCATATAAAATTTGATGACTTCTTTAATAAAGCTCGTCAAATAGGATGTGATTATGTGGCTACAGGACATTATGCTAAAATAGAAAAAGATGAAGATACGGGAAGATATCTACTTAAAAAGTCTGTTACAGATAAAAAAGATCAAACTTATGCATTATATAATTTAACTCAAGAGCAATTAGAACATACATTACTTCCTATAGGTGATTATGAAAAGGAAAGAGTTAGAGAAATAGCAAAAGAAATAGGAATAGATGTTCATAATAAGCCAGATAGTCAAGAAATATGCTTCGTAAAAGATAATGATTATGCTGGATATGTTAAAAAACATTCTAAAAAAAGAATTGAAGAAGGTTATTTTGTAGATACTAAAGGTAATGTATTAGGAAAACATAAAGGTATAGTAAATTATACTATAGGTCAAAGAAAAGGATTAGGTATAGCTTTTGGAAAACCTATGTTTGTTATTGATATAAATGCTAAGAAAAACACTGTAGTATTAGGAGATAATGAGGATTTATTTAATAAAGTTGTCATAGCAAAAGATGTTAACTTTATAGCATTTGATGAAATAACAGAACCAGTTAGAGTAGAAGCTAAGATAAGATACTCTGCTAAGCCATCTCCAGCTACAGTATACAAAATAAATGATAATAAAATAAAAATAGTATTTGATGAACCTCAAAGAGCTATAACTAAAGGTCAATCTGTTGTAATGTATAATGGAGATGTTGTAGTTGGTGGAGGAATAATCTGTTAACAAAATTAAAAATCAATATAATTTACAGTATTGATTAATTACACGAAATTTAGTAATATAACATATATAGTAGTTAAAATAAAGTTTAAATTATATGTTCTAACTATAAAATTAAATTTATTAAATACAGAGATAAGAAATAGTAAATTATTTGAAGTCTTACAGAGAGAGGGAGTTGGTGGAAGCCCTTAGAATAGAATAGTTGAAGCAGTCTTTGAGTATCAATCCTGAAATAATAGTATGGATTGACGGTAGTTCCGTTATAGCTAAGGTTTTCCGAAGATGTCATGATTTATTGTGATAATTAGGGTGGTACCGCGAATGTAATCCTCGCCCCTATAAGTTTTTATAGGCGCGGGGTTTTTTAATTATAAGGAATTTATTTATAAATTCTAATTACTAAATTTAAATAATAGCCTTAGGTATTTATTAATACAAATTGTTTTGCTTATTAAAAGTTTAAAGTAAAAGCAAATTTAAAATTAAAAACAAAGGCATATAAAATAGGAGGAAATTTAAGATGCAACAAATGGGATTAAATGAAATTAGAAGTAAATTTTTAAAATTCTTTGAATCTAAAGATCACTACTTAAAAGAAAGTGCTTCTTTAGTGCCACACAATGATAAAAGTTTATTACTTATAAACTCAGGTATGGCTCCACTAAAAAATTACTTTGCAGGTGTAGAAGTTCCACCAAGTGTTAGAATGACTACTTGCCAAAAGTGTATAAGAACAGGAGATATAGAAAATGTAGGAAAGACTGCTAGACATGGTACTTTCTTCGAAATGTTAGGTAACTTCTCATTTGGAGATTACTTCAAAGAGCAATCTATATCTTGGGGATGGGAGTTTGTTACACAACATTTAAACATACCACAAGAAAAAGTATGGGTAACAGTATATGAAGAAGATGACGAGGCTTTTTCAATATGGGAAAATCAAATAAAGATACCAAAAGAGAGAATAGTTAGACTTGGAAAAGATGATAACTTCTGGGAAATAGGTATAGGACCATGCGGACCATGTTCAGAATTATACTTCGATAGAGGAGAAGAATATGGATGTGATAATCCTGATTGTAAGCCAGGATGTGATTGTGATAGATACTTAGAATTCTGGAACCACGTATTTACTCAATTTGATAGAGATGAAGAAGGTAACTATGGACAATTAGAAAATAAAAATATAGATACAGGAATGGGTCTAGAAAGAATGGCTTGTATAATGCAAGGTGTTGATACTATATTTGACGTAGATACTATAAAGCATATATTAAATACTATTGAAAAAATGGCTGGCGTTGAATATGGAAAAGGTGAAAAAACAGATATATCAATAAGAATAATAACTGACCATATAAGAGCTGTAAGTTTCTTAGTTGCAGATGGAGTATTACCATCAAATGAAGGTAGAGGATATGTACTTAGAAGATTATTAAGAAGAGCTGCTAGACATGGTAAGTTATTAGGAATAAAAGAAAACTTCCTATATAAATTAGTGGATGAAGTTATAAAAGTAAGTGGAGAAGCTTACCCAGAATTAGTAGAAAAAGAAAACTACATTAAAAAAGTTATAAGAATAGAAGAAGAGAAGTTTAATGAAACTATAGAACAAGGTATGGAAATACTAGCTTCTTATATATCACAATTAAAGCAAAATGGAGAAACTACTTTAAGTGGAGAAAATGCATTCAAATTATATGACACTTATGGATTCCCAATAGATTTAACAAAAGAAATATTAGAAGAAGAACATTTATCAATAGATGAAGAAGCTTTCAACGAAGAAATGAACAAACAAAGGGAAAGAGCTAGAAGTGCTAGAGGAAATATGGATGGAGAAAGCTGGAAAGAAGATCCATTATCAAAGTTAGACTCTTCAGTTGCAAGTACTTTTGAAGGATATAATGAGTTAGAAAATTCAGGAATAATAAAAGCTATAGTTAAAGATAATGAAATAGTAGAGTCAGCTGTAGCTGGAGATAAAGTTGTTGTTGTGTTAGATCAAACTACATTCTATCCAGAAGGTGGAGGACAAGCTGGAGATAGCGGACTTTTAGTAAATAAAAATGAAGATATAGTAGTTGAAGTAATAGACACTAAAAAAGGTGCTAACAACACTATTAAGCATATAGGATTAGTAAAAAGTGGAATGATAAATACTGGAGAAAAATTAGCTACAATAGTAAATAAAGAAATGAGAATGGCATCTGCTAGAAACCATAGTGCTACTCATATACTTCATAAAGTATTAAAAGAAGTATTAGGAGAACATGTTAACCAAGCAGGATCACTTGTTACTCCAGAAAGACTAAGATTTGACGTAACTCATTTTGAAGCTATAACTAAAGAAGAATTAAAAGTTATAGAAGACAAAGTAAATGATATAATACTTGAATCTTTAAATATAACTTGTGAAAATATGAGTATAAATGATGCAAAAAATAAAGGTGCTATGGCTTTATTTGGAGAAAAATATGGAGATGAAGTAAGAGTTGTTTCTATGGGAGACTACTCAATAGAGCTTTGTGGAGGTACTCATTTAACTAATACTTCTCAAATAGGTATGTTTAAAATATTATCTGAAGGTGGAGTAGCTGCAGGTGTTAGAAGAATAGAAGCTATAACAGGTAGAGCAGTTTATAATTATTTAAAAGAAAAAGAAGAAGTAATAACTAATGTATGTTCAAACTTAAAAACTAAAGAAGATGGTTTATCTCAAAAAGTAACTTCTTTAATTGAAGAGAACAAATCACTATCAAAAGAATTACATGATATGAAAACTAAGATGAGCTTACAAGCAGTAGACTCAGTACTTGATTCAAAAGCAGATGTAAATGGAGTTAACTTAGTAACTACTAAATTTGAAGGTATGGATATGAATACTTTAAAAGAGGTTGCAGATAACTTAAGAGATAAACTAGTAAGTGGTGTTGTAGTACTTGCTAATATAGCTGATGATAAGCTAAATCTTGTTGTTACAGCAACTAAAGATGTAGTTGATAAAGGTGTTCACTGTGGAAATATAGTTAAAGCTATAGCACAGGTTGCTGGCGGAAAAGGTGGAGGAAGACCTAATATGGCTCAAGCTGGTGCACCTGATGTTTCTAAAGTTGATGACGCTTTAAATTATGCAAGTGAAGTTTTAAAATCACAAGTTAAGTAATTCATATTTTAAGGGGGAAATAAAAGTGAATAAAGATTTAGACTATACTATGAAATTTGAAGGAATATCAGAAGATAAAATGAGTGTCTCAGAAGCCCTAGATTTTGTAAATGATGCACTATTAGAAAAAGGATATAATTCTATAAATCAAATTATAGGGTACCTTCTTTCTGGAGATTCTAGTTATATAACTGGATACAAAAATGCAAGGTCTATAATTAAAAAATTTGAAAGAGATGAGATACTTGAAGAAGTAATGCAGTATTACTTAAATAGAAAGTAGGTTAAAACTTATGAAAAAGAAACTTGTATCAATACTATTTGCAGTTATGGTACTTATAGTTTCTATTCCTAAATATAGCTTTGCTGCTGAAGGTGGCAAAGTTATATTTATAAATATGAATAGAACTACTATACAAGCAATGCAAGATATACCTAGTTTAAATAAAGAATTAGAAAATAGAGGATATATGGGTCTAATGAATATAAGAGGTGACCAAGGTACGGATGATAAAAGGTCACTTGCAAGTATGGGTGCTGGAGGACGAGCAAACTTAGCATCTGATTCATATATAAATTTTAAAGAATCATCTAAGGAAGATAAAGCTATTTATAAGTCAGCAACAGGAAAAATTCCAAAAAAAATAAATGACTTATCAATCAATCAATCATTAAATGAAAATGAAATGAATGGACAATATGGATCTACATTAGGTTCTCTTGGACAAACTTTATCAGATAATAATTTTAAAGTTGCAGTTTTAGGAAATAGCGATATAGTAGAAAATGGCGAAGTAAAAGAAAATAGAAATATATGTTTAATAGCTATGGACAACTACGGTAGAGTTGAAGATGGAAATATTGAAGACATTAACGTAGAAGATGCTACTATGCCATTTGGAATAAGAACTGATTATGATAAGCTAACTACAGAAACTAAGACATTATATGAAAATAATAATGCTTTATTTATAGACTTAGGGGATACATATAGATTAGACCAATATAAAGGTTATTTAAATGAGCAAACTTATTCTAAAATGAAGAAAGCTATATATAACAATATAAGTCAATATTTAGAATCAGTATTTGAGATGGTAGGGGATAATGATGTTGTTTATATAGCTAGTGCTTATCCAAGTAAATTAGCTTATAAAAATAAAGAAAGATTATCTCCAATTATAAAATTTAAAGGAAATGAAAAAGGATTATTATCTTCATCTACAACAAGAAGAGACGGTATTGTAGCTAATATAGATGTAGGTGTAGATATACTTAATGAATTTGGATTAAAAAATGATGCTATGGTAGGTAGAGTATATAGTTTAATACAACAAGATGATAACCTAGATTTCTTACTAGATGAGTTACAAAAAATGGCAACAGTATCTAATATAAGAGCAAATGTTGTAAATACGTTTGTAGGAGTTATATCTATATCTTGGGTTATCGGTATGATAGCTATATTATTTAAAAATCGTATACCTAATAAGGAAAAAGTATTTGCTATATTAAAAGAGTTTATTAAATTAGGAATAATAATGCCATTAGCATTTTTATTAGCTCCTATATTTAACTTTAAAACTCCTGTAGCTATGACTATAGGTATAATTATAACAACTCTTATTTTATATGCATTAGGAAGAGTTTTATTTAAAGATGATTTAAAACAGATGGGATTCTTTGCATTAGTAACTATTATAGTTGTTGTAGTAGATTGTATATTTGGGACATATCTTATGAAAAATAATATAATGAGCTATGATGCAATTGTTGGAGCTAGATATTATGGCGTAGGAAATGAATATGAAGGAGTATCTATAGCTAGTCCAATATTTGCATTTGCAATATTATTAAATTATAATAAGAAGCTTCCAAAATGGTCAATAGTAATCGCTTCTATAGTAATATTAATAACTAGTGCATATCCAACTATGGGTGCTAATGTTGGTGGATCTATTTCTCAGACCGCAGCATATTTATTATTTATAATGCTTATATTTGATGTTAAGTTAGATTTTAAGAAAATAGTATTAATATGTATTTCAATAGTTGGAGTAGTTGGAGCATTTGCATTTTTAGATATAGTATCAGGGAGCGAGTCTCATTTAGGATTATTTGTACAACAAATATTACTAAATGGACCAAGCACTATAATACAAACATTTGCTAGAAAAATAGGTATGAATGTTAAACTAGCTCAAACTAGTGTATGGGTAAATATATTATTAGCAGGAATATTTATAATAGGAATATTTATAATTAAACCACCTAAACAATTTAGAATGATAGCTAAAAAATATCCTATGATATTTAAAGGATTTATAGCTTCAATGGTAGGATGTATAGTAACACTTTTAGTGAATGACTCAGGAATAGTCGCAGCATCAACAGCGTCTATTTATATATTAATACCTATTATAATAATAAGTATTAATATGCTAGTACTTGAAAATAAAGACAATGATTAATAAAAATTAGTCAGGTTAAATATCCTGACTAATTTTTATTTAATTGTGTATAATGTTATATACATATCATTAAATTCATTAATAAATATTAAATGTAAAAATTAAATAAGATAATAGTTTTATATTAAAATTTATAAAATTAAAATAAGGAGAAAGAATATGCTAGACGGAAGAATAATGGGACTTGATATAGGAGATAAGACTATAGGAGTTGCTGTAAGCGATTTAATGGGACTTACAGCACAAGGAGTTAAGACTGTAAAAAGAGTAGGAAAGAAAAAAGATATAGAAGCGTTAAAGGAAATAATAAAAGAAAGGCAAGTTAACAAGATAGTTTCAGGGCTTCCTAAAAATATGAATGGAACTTTAGGTCCTCAAGGTGAAAAGGTTATAAAATTCTGTGAATTATTAGAAGAAGAAACAGGTATAAAAATAGAATATTGGGATGAAAGATTATCTACAGTAGCAGCTGAGAAAACTTTAATACAAGGTAATGTAAGAAGAGAAAATAGAAAATGTGTAATAGACATGGTTGCGGCGGTAATAATATTACAAGGATATTTAGATAGACAAAGAAATTTTTAAAATATATATAAAATTATAGTTTTATGATATATAATATAATTAATAAATAAAACAGAGGTGAAAAGACATGCAAGAAAATATAATAAACTTAATAGATGAAAATGGTATAGAAAGCCAATTTGAAATAATATTAACATTAGAAGCGGAAGGGAAAGAATACGCTATATTAATGCCAGTTGATGAAGAGGAAGCTGAAGAAGCATTAGTATTTAGAATAGACAAAGATGAACAAGGTGAAATATTAGTTCCGTTAGAAGATGATAAAGAATACGAAATAGTTGTTGATGTATATAATACATTAATGGAAGAAGAAGGATTAAACTTTGATGAAGAATAATTAGTAAAAAAAGACTTTTCAAATTAAATTTTGGGAAGTCTTTTTTATTGTGTAAATTTATTATATTCAGGGCAAAATATTTAAAAAATTATCAGGAAGGAGTTAAAATAGTGAAAAAAAAGATATTAATTTTATTATTAGTTGGTTTAATATCAACTTTTAATGTATATGGATTTAGCGAAAGTGATAGTAAAGAAAGTAATATGATAGAGAATATTCTTTTGATAGGATTAGATGGAACTAATGATAAAAATCCTAAAAGATCTGATACTATGATAATATTAACCATAGATAAATTAAATAAATCTTTAAAACTTACATCTTTAGCAAGAGATACTTTAGTTAAAATTCCAGGTAGAGGAGAAGAAAAATTAACTCATGCATATGCATATGGGAAAGAAGAATTACTAATACAAACTATAAATGAAAACTTTGATTTAGACATAAAAGAATATGCAGTAGTTAATTTTAAATCATTTATTGATATAGTAGATATAATAGGTGGAGTAGATATTGATGTAGGTGAGAAAGAAATAGATCATTTAAATGAAGTAATAAAATCTTGTTATGGAATAAGTAATGATGATATTACAAATATAGAATATATAGCAAATAGTGGAAAACATAATTTAAATGGATATCAAGCTCTTGCTTATGCTAGAATAAGAAAATTAGACACAATATATAAAAGAGATGAAAGACAAAGAGAAATATTAACTAACATAGCATATAAACTATCAAATGTCTCTATAAGTAAATATCCACAAATTGCTAAAAGTATATTACGACATGTAAAAGTTAATATAGCATTTAATAAAATTATAGATTTAGCATTTACAGCTCATCAGTTAGCAAGTTATGATATAAGTCAATTAGAATTTCCTGTATCAAAGTATAGAGAAGAAGGAAGAATTGGTGAAAATGGTGCTTATGTAGTTAAATGGAATAAAAATAAAAATATAGAGCTATTACATCAGTTTATATATAGTAATTAATGGGTATAATTATAATACTATAATTGACAATAAATTTATTATCAATTAAAATATTTAATAAAGATTATCAGTTGAAAATAAGGGTGATTAGTATGGATACGATGGATATATTAAAAGAAAAATTAAGAGAAACAGGATTTAAAATAACTCCTCAAAGAAGAGCTGTAATAGATATTTTACTAAAACATAAATCAGAGCATTTAAGTAGTGAACAGATATATGACTTGGTTAGAGTTAATTGTCCTGAAATAGGATTAGCTACAATTTATAGAACAATGCAATTATTAGATGAAATTGGAGTAATATCAAAGCTTAATTTAGATGATGGATGTATAAGATATGAGCTTAGTTTAAACAAAGATGAGTGTCATAATCATCATCATTTAATATGTAAAAATTGCTCAAAGATAATAGAAGTTCAAGAAGATTTATTAGAGAGTATAGAAAATAAAATTCAAGAAATATATAAATTTAGTATAATAGATCATGATGTAAAATTTTATGGATTATGTGAAGATTGTAAAAAATAAAAATATAAGTCTCTTTTGAGACTTATATTTTTATTGTAGAGAAAATTATAGAAATTACTAATATGGATACTATTAAGATTTCTAAAATGTTATTAAAAAAGCTTCCAACTCTAAAGTATCCTAAAGAATATTTCTTATTACTAATAGGATAAAATAAAGGAATACCAGACTTTGTAAATAAATCACCTAAAAATAAATGACTTGCATATCCTATAGTTCCCAAAATTGGTAAATTAGATATATTATATATTATCTCTATTTGCTTAAGAAAAAAATAAATTAAAATAACTGCGAATATACTATGTGAAAAACTTCTATGTTTAAGCCATGGAAAACAAGCTAGCATTAAGAAAAAAATAATAAAATATATTTTAACTTTTATAAAGTATAAGCATAGAGATAAAAGTATAAGTATTAAAGATAAAAGAATTTTTCTAAGTAGTGTATGATTAAGCTTAGATTCTAATATCATTATTGCTATAAGTGTTACAATTGCACTTAAGAAAAAATTATTATTTATCTTAAGAGATATAAAAAATATAGCAAAGTTAATTATATATATAACTATTTTTAATATTAGTTTTGAAAAATCTTGATTTAAAAATACATTAGAAATTGTCGAGTTAGATTCATCTAAGTCAGGAAGTATTGAAAATATAGCTGCAACTACGATATTAAATATAGAAATAGGAATCTTAAATAATATACAAGCTTGTATAGTACTCAAAATACCTATTGTACAATGGGTTTTACCGCGCATATATCCTCCTAAAAATATAATATAATTTGAGAATATCAAAATAAATTTAATTTGTCAAAATAATACATTAAATGTATTTTAAATATTACTTAAATTATATATGAAATTATGGTACAATGATAATAACTGGTAAAGAGTACGTGATTTGATATTATTTAAAAACTGTAGAACGTGTTTAAAAACTAAATAGACAGAAGGAGATGATGCGATTGTTTAGAAAGAATACAAATAAAATAAAAGTCATGGCATTAGGTGGACTTAACGAGATAGGTAAAAACATGACTGTTATTGAGTATAAAGACGAAATAATTGTAATAGATGCAGGGATGAGTTTCCCAGATGATGAAATGTTAGGTGTAGATGTAGTCATACCGGATATAAGCTATCTAATAAAAAATAAGGATAAAATAAAAGGTATATTTATTACACATGGACATGAAGACCATATAGGTGCACTTCCATATATATTAAAAAAGATAAATATTCCAATATACGGAGCTAAGCTTAGTATAGGTCTTATACAAGTTAAATTAAAAGAACATAAAATAAATAATGCTAAACTAAATGTAGTATCTCCAAGAGATATTATAAAACTTTCACATATGGAAGTTGAGTTTATAAAAAATAATCATAGTATACCAGATGCTTGTTCTATAGCTGTTCATACAGACCAGGGAATAATATATCATACAGGAGACTTTAAAATAGATTTAACGCCTATTGATGGCGAGGTTATGGACATCCACAGAATATGTGAATTAAGTAAAAAGGGAGTACTTTTATTATTAGCAGATAGTACTAATGCTGAGCAACCAGGCTCTACAATGTCAGAAAAGACAGTAGGAGTGGGATTAGATGATTTATTTAGAAAAGCATCAGATAGTAGAATAATAGTTGCAACATTTGCATCTAATATACACAGATTACAACAAATAATAAATACATCGGAGAAATTTAATAGAAAAGTTGCTGTATCTGGAAGATCAATGGTAAATGTAGTTGCTGTAGCTACAGAATTAGGATATTTAAATATACCAGACAATATGTTAATAGACTTAAATGATATATCTAAATATGAAGATAATGAAGTAGTGCTAATAACTACAGGTTCACAAGGTGAGCCGATGTCAGCCTTAGCTAGAATGGCAAGTGCTGAACATAAGAAGGTAGAAATAAAAAGAGGCGATTTAATAATAATATCAGCTCATCCAATACCAGGGAATGAGAAACTAATATCAAAAGTTATAAATAGTTTATTTGAAAAAGGTGCTGAAGTAGTGTATGATGAATCTGATATACACGTCTCAGGACATGCAAAGCAAGAAGAATTAAAACTTATGCATAGGTTAGTAAGACCTAAATTCTTTATGCCAGCTCATGGTGAATATAGAATGCTTAAAATACATGCAGAATTAGCAGAAGAATTAGGAATGCCAAGTCAAAATATATTTGTAAATAAAATAGGTGATGTTTTAGAGATTGATAGAAATTCTGCTAAGGTTACAGGCACTATACCGACAGGTAATGTATTAGTTGATGGTTTAGGTGTTGGAGATGTAGGGAATATAGTATTAAGAGATAGAAAACATTTATCAGAAGATGGTCTTATGATAGTTGTTGTTACGATATCTAAAGAAGATGGAAAAGTTTTAGCAGGTCCAGATATAATATCAAGAGGATTTGTATATGTAAGAGAATCAGAAGATTTAATGGATGGAGCTAAAAATGTAATAAAAGATGTATTAAGAGATTGTGAAGATAGAAACATAAAAGAGTGGGCTTATTTAAAAAATAATATAAAAGAAAACTTAAAAGAATATTTATATCAAAAGACAAAAAGAAATCCTATGATACTTCCTATAATAATGGAGGTATAATTATAAAAGATTGAATATAATTTATTATATTCAATCTTTTTTTATGGGAGGAAGTTATGGCAATATATGAAACAGCTACAAAGTTAGCTAATGAAATAAAGTGTAGTAAAGAATATATACAGTTTAAGAAATATATGCAAGATGTAAAAAAAGACCCAGAATGTGAAAAGTTATTAACAGAATATAAGATGAGTCAAGTTAAAGCTCAAAATTTTGTGACAAAAGATCAAAAAGAATATAAAAGGAATATTTCTAAATTTGAACTATTAAAAAAGAAAGTAATTAATAATAAAAAACTTTCTAGATATTTAAATAGTGAACAAGAATTTACATCTATGATGGCTCATATAAACCAAATACTATCACAAGCAGTAGAAAATGATTATAAATAGTTATACCTTATAGTAGACATAATATAATTAAC
>CAJFPU010000048.1 GCA_904418825.1 uncultured Romboutsia sp.
ATAGAAAAGGACATATTATAAGTAAGCAAAAAGGATGGGTTTTAGAGTGGGACAAAGAGCCTAATTTAGAGGCTTGGCACAAGTTTATATTTGGTACAGAGTAAAGATATTTTAAATAAAAATAATAGCTAGAATATAATTTGCATTCTAGCTATTATTTTTTGCTATTTTCACAAGTTCACTGTAATTTGATTTTAAATCATTAATATTTATATTAGATACAAGTGATAAAAGCTCACCATAAGACATATTTGTATCCATATGTGATGAAAACTTATTGTATAAGCTGATATATTCAGGTATTGATAAGTCCTTGTAATCTTTTACATCATCTAACATTGGAACTAACTCTTCATAGTTTATTTTTATGTATTTATCAGAATCATATATATTTTCATTAATAACAACTTCTTTAGAGTTAGAATCAACTGATACAATGTATTCTTTTTCGCCTATATCTACTAATATACTTTCATTTTCCTTAGAAGAAAATGTTTGAGGATTTGTTTTTTTACTATCTTCTTTTTTATTTGTATTATATTCATCAGAAGTAGTATTTAATAAAAAGTTTTTTAGTGGAAAAAGACACACTAATATTACGATAAATGCGATAAATTTTTTCATAGTTATTATCCTTTCATTTTTTTATGAGTCTTGACAAAAAAATGAAATATAATTCACTAAAAATAAATATTAATTAACCATAATATGGAATATATTAATAAAACATGATAAAATAATAATATAAAATTATTAAAAAGATATTCAAAAATTATATTATTTTAAGGGGAGACAAATGAAAAAGAAAGAAAATAATATTATACTATTTGGTATAGCTATAACTGTATTAGCATCCGCAGGCTTTACTATAAGTCAAGGTACGGTATTTTCTGAAGAGGATAAGTATGAAACTCCTAAATCTGTAATAGAAGAACCTAAAGAAGATTTAGAGTTAGAAGAAAATGAAATTGAAGATATTGATGAAGAAGATGCACAAAAACTTGATGAAGAAGAGACTGACAATGAAAATAAAATAGTTAATATGGAAAGTGATGTAAAGGAAAAGGAAGAATCTAAAAAAGAAGAAACTACATCAAATAAAAAGCCATCTACATCACAAAATAATAATACATCTACATCAAAGCCGCAAACATCAAAACCACAAAGCAATAATACATCTACATCAAAGCCGCAAACATCAAAACCACAAAGCAATAATACTTCTACATCAAAACCACAAACGTCAAAACCTCAGACACCAAATACAAATACTACAACAAAACCGCAAGAATCAAAGCCGGAAAATGGTAGTGCTGATACAGGAAGTAATCAAGAATCAAAGCCAGAAAGTGGTAATACTGATACAGGAAGTAATCAAGAATCAAAGCCAGAAAGTGGTAACACTGGTACGGGAAGCAATCAAGAATCAAAGCCAGAAAGTGGTAGTGCTGATACAGGAAGCAATCAAGAATCAAAGCCGGAAAGTGATAATTATAATACAGGAGAATTTACAGTTCAAAATATATCAATTGAAAATGTAGATTAAAAAAAGTTAATATAGGTAAGTAATTAAAAAATATATTGCTATAAATAGAAATTAACTATATATAATAATTTCTGTTTATGGCAATTTTTATTTTAAATTAAAAGATTTATATAAAAATATCAATATGTTTAGTAAAATAACTAGAACAACAGATTAATATATATAAATTTTATATAAATAAATTAACTACAATATATGGTAAAAAATAGAGAAAAAAGATAATTTATGTTAAAATAAGAGTGAATTAAAATATTATAAAATAGGCAGTTTAAATGTAAAGGGGAGTATTTTATGATAAATAAACTTAAAAAGGCTCTTGATAATCAAGAAAGTATAAAAGCTACAGTTTTAATGTATGGAGAAACTGATTTCTTTGAAGAAGAGGTATTTATACTAGGGGACAATCCATTAATATGTATACCTAAAAAAGAATTGCAATATTTAAATCCAATAGACTATATTGGTAAATCGGTAGAATATATTCCAGTAGAAATAAATGAAGAAAAAAATATTGTAATAGGTAAAATATCTAAAGGAATAAATCCTTATATGTATCCTTTAGAAAATGAAGAAGATATAAAGTTAGATACTGAAATGGAAGGTGTTATAAGAGATTTATTTCCTACAGGATGTTTTATACCAATATTTCCAGGGAAAGATGCTCTTTGCTATTTTTCACAACATATAAATAAAAATATTGATATAGAAGAAGGTTCAAAAGTATTATTTACTATAAATAAAAATTGTGATGGAAAATTTAGAGGAAAAGTTGTAGAAATTTTAAAATAAATTTTAATTTATATTACTTCAATACTTGTGGATAAACTTACAAATATAGTTATATCAATGCATTGAATTTGAGCAAGAAAAAATTTTAAGAAACGGACGAAGTCGTTGGATACATAAATTGTTTCGCCGACACATCGCTTAAGCGAAGCGAATTTTATAACGGGGGAGGAAAACTACTATATGTGTTTTAACATATTAGATATAAAAACTTATAAAATAGATAAAAATTATAAACAATGTTTTTCAAATATAAAAAATAGCATAGAATATAGTTTTGCTATTGATTATATGTTAGAAAATTTTGATGAAAATATAGTTAAGGAAATTTGCTTATTTTTATATAAATTTAAATTTGCTACAAAAAAACAAATAATAGATATAATTAATAAAAAATATAATATAAGTGCAGATTTTAAATTTGAAGAATTAGCACAATTTGATTTTTTTAAAGATTTTATTTTAGTTAAAGGATATGTAGATGAAGAATATGAAAAAAATGAAGAAAACACTATATATTCTATAGGTCCAAATGGAGTTAATTTACTTATTGATTATTTTAATATACAAGTTCCTAGATGGGAATTTAAAAATATATCAAAAAGTGCAGACAAAGTTATAAAAGCTCTTCAAGTAGTTGATATATATATAAATATAGTAGAAAGTTTTAAAGATTTTAATATTGTATATGAAAGTGTAGGACCTAATCAAAGAAGAGCATTAGGAGATAAATTTGATGTAGACTTTGAGTGGAGTATAAGTGGCAATATAAATCAAAATTTCTTACTTTTAATTATAAGAGATGAAGATTTAAAAGAAGGTTTTAACAGAAAAATATTTAAATTAGAACATTTTCTATCTGAAAAAGGAAAATGGAGATATGATTATATAGATATTCCAAGAAGACCAAAGGTTATTTTTGTATGTGAAAATGAAGAAAGTATGAAAATTATATCAAAAAAACTTAGAGGATCATCACTAAATAAACATACTTTATTATTATACACACATGATATCTTACTAAAAGAAAATTTATTAACAGATTGTAAAACTTTAAAAACATATATAAAAGAAACAAATTCTTTAAAAGAGTATAAAAGCTTAAATGAAAATTTAATTTTAAGTACTTATGATATTTAAATAGTAATACCATATATTATTTAATATTATAAATATAAATAAATTTATTTAAATTTTATAAAGGGAGTTATTTTAATGGACATATCTTTAAATACAGATTTTGAAATTATAAAAAAATCATCATCTACAGTACTATGCAATGAATTAAGTAAATGTGTTTATGAAGGATATAAAAAAGATAGTAAAAAAAATTATAAAGTAACAAAAAAGATGATTTGTATTTTTGAATTTTTATATAAAGTAAGAATAGCAACAAAAGATCAAATAAATAGATATTTAACTTTAAATGGATATTCAAATGTAAGTGAAGATTTTTTAAAGATTCTTAATATGAAATATGGAACATTATCATATATAGATTGTAAAAGTGCTAATAAAACTAAAAGAGTATATGTTCCAGCTGTTGGAATGCTTTATGTATTAGATAAATACACTTCTTTAGAAATAAATGAAAATACAGATGAATATGTCTTTCAACAAAATATAAATAATAGCTTTGTAAATAAAAATCAAAAAGAAATTTTAAAAGGAATTATATTAACACAACTATATTTAGATATTATACAAAATTCAGTTAATGAAGTTTTATATTTAGAAAATAGAGTTACTATTAATCAATTTATAAAAAATGACATTAATAATGAAAAAGTAAAATTTAAGTGTGATTTATTAGTATCATTTAAAATAAATGATAAAATTCAATCATACTTTGTAAAGTACATAGATAAAGATTTTGATATAAGAAAATATATGGAAATTATTAAAGCATTTGATATTTTTGTAAAAGATGAAGAGCTAATAGATAGATATTGTATTATATCAGATAAAAAGCCTAAACTAGTATTTATTGCACAGACACAAGAACTTATGCAAGACTTATTTAATACAATTATAAATTATAATATAGATTTTAATAATATCTGCTTGAGTTGTTTAGATGTTATTTTTAAAGATAAGGAATATAAAACATTCAAAGAAGAAGATGCATTTTTAGATATAGCAGCTTATATCTAAAGGGGGAGACATAAATGTATAAATATATTATGAAAAAAGCATTAATACAAGATATAGTTTTTGATGAATTTGATAAAGTTGACTATATTAATATATTTAATGCAAATGAAAATAAATATCTTAAAGTTTATAGTGAAGAAATTGGATCTATAAGTATAAACACTTTTAGAAAAAATAGTTTAGTTGATTATGTTGAAATAAATAAAGAAGAAGCATCATTAAAAAAGGCAATTCCTATAAAAAGAAAAATAGTTTTACATGGATTAAAAAATGAAAAAATAACATCATGTATGGTTACAGATACAAAAGAATGGGGCGCATTTGTAAGTATAATGGGAATTTCATGCGTACTTAGAAATTGTGATTTTTCAAATGATTTAACTGCTGTTAAAGATATTTATAAAAAAGGAGATACAATTGAAGGTATTAGATTTAGAAAGGTATCTTCTAAAGAAAGAATATCATTAGAAATGAAAGAAAAATATACAAATCCTCATTCATTAAGTGTAAAAAGCTTAAAAAAAGGAAATATTGTTTTAGGAATGGTAAGAAATGTAAAACAAGACCAAAATAGATGTTTCGTAGGAATTTCTAAAGGATTTGATTTATTATCGAGTATACCAGCAGGAGAAAAATTGTCAGAAGGACAAAAGGTAGTTTGTAGAATAAGCGGAGTTAATCTTGATGGTTATGGTATTAGAGGTAAGATATTAAGCATTTTATAAAATTTAAAAATAGCTCATATCAAATGATATGGGTTATTTTATTGTACATATAGACTAAATTGTAAAAAAATGATAATATATATAAGCATTAAATTGCGGGCGGGAGAGGGATACAATAACAAAGGAAAGAGGAATGAAAAACACATTAACAAAACAAAATCAAATCATCAAGACAGAGGTATTAGCAGGATGTACTACATTTATAGCAAGTGTATATATTATACTGACTAATGCACTGATACTATCTGATGCAGGTATAAGCCAAGAAGCTGCAATGATGGCTACAATATTTACCTGTACATTATCAACTATACTTATGGGTGTATTATCTAACACACCATTTATCGTAGTTCCAGGAATGGGAATAAACTCATTATTTACTTATACAATAGTACATTCTATGGGACTTAGCTGGCAAGAAGCTTTAGGAGCAGTATTTGTAAGTGGTATAATATTTACAATAATAGCAAGTACAAATCTTACTAAAATACTTTTAAAATCAATTCCAAATACTTTAAAACATGCAATAACAGTTGGAGTAGGGTTTTTTATATTATTTATAGGGCTTCAAAAAAGTGGCTTAGTAGTAGCAAATGATGCAACTATTTTATCTTTAGGTAATATAACTAGTAAAGAAGCTTTATTAAGCATAATAACCCTTATATTTATATTAGTACTTCATATAAAAAATGTAAATGGAGGACTTTTAATAAGTATGATATGTTCTACTATACTAGCATTATTTATGGGAATAATAGACATATCTAGTTTAAGTTTTAGTTCATTTAATATAGGAGCAATTAAAGATGTATTTTTAGCAATGTCTCTAAAAAATGCATTTAGTATACCATTTATAGTTTCGGTATTTTCAATAACTATAGTTATAGTATTTGAGAATATGGGAATATTATATGGTCAAATGGATGCTATAGGTAAAATAAAAGAGTTTGAACGTCCATTTAAGGTTGCTGGTTTATCAAATATAATAGCAGGTGTATTTGGAACAAGTCCTACAATAGTTGCAGCAGAAAACTTCTCTGGAATAAGCCAAGGAGCTAAAAGTAAAGTAGCGGCATTTACATCGGCAATATTATTTTTATTATCAATATTTTTAATACCAGTACTTAAACTTATCCCAAATGGTGTTATAAGTAGTGTACTTATATTTGTAGGTATACTTATGATACAAACTTTCTTTCATATAGAAAAAGGGGATATGATAGATTCAATATCTATGATAATTATAATAGCTATGATACCTTTTACATACAATATAGTAAATGGTATATCACTAGGATTTATAACTTATACTGTTTTAAAAGTATTAACTGGAAAATATAAAGACGTATCACCTAGTATGTATGTGTTAACAGCACTATTTATACTAAGTTTTATTATGAATATATCAATGGGTATAATACATTAAAATAAAATGTAATTTATTTAAGTAATGTATAGATAAATTACTTAATATATATATTATTTTGAAAGAGATTATCATAAATAGATGATTATTTTATGATAATCTTTTTTTGTGTATATATTTAGTTACTAAATTGTAATTAATATTTATTAGAAATTTTCGACAATAAGTACTATAATAATAATGTATTAAATCGACAAAATATACAGTAAGGGGTAATATTATGAAAAGAAAAAAACGTATTAATTTTAGTTCTAAGAAAAAGAAAAATATTATAAATATTAAATACATTGGTCTAATAATTATTATAGTAGCATTTATAAGTATTATAGGTTTTAAAGGAGTAACTGCAACTACTGCATTTATTGAAGAAAAAAGACAAGAAAGAATAGAAATGCAAAAAAAGGCCGAAATTGAAAGATTAGAAGAAGAAAGAAAAAGAAAAGAAGAAGAAGAAGCTAAAAAGAAAATGGTCGGAGTAACTCATGAAGGTAAACAATACACATATGATGCAAGAAAGATATGGGAAAAGTTAAGTAATTATAATTATTCTAACGATGGAAATAAAATGGTATTTTTAACTTTTGATGATGGTTCATCAACAACTGTTACTCCAGAAATTTTAAAAGTACTAAAAGAAAATGATGTAAGAGCGACTTTCTTTGTTACAGGAGAGAACATAGAAAGAGGAGGGCAAAAAGCTAAAGATTTAATAAAAGAGTCATTTGAGTACGGAAATGCTATAGCTAATCACTCATATTCTCATAACTATAAATATCTTTATCCAAATAGAACTTTAAATTTAGATAACTTTATACAAGATTTTAATAAAACAGATGAGTTATTAAAAGATATATTAGGACCATATTTTTCAACAAGAGTTATAAGATGTCCAGGTGGACATATGTCTTGGAAGGAAATGGATAAACTTGATAATTATTTAAATGAAAATAATATGGCATCAATAGACTGGAATGCATTAAATGCTGATGCTGAAGGAAGAAAGAAAAATGCTAATGAGTTAGTAGATTATGCTATAAAAACATCTCAAGGAAAAGAGATAGTTGTTTTATTAATGCATGATACTTATGGAAAAGAAGAAACAGCTAAAGCACTTCCAGAAATAATAAAATATTTTAAAGAAAATGGATATGAATTTAAAACATTATCATAATATATAAAAGCTGTCTAATTTTAGACGGCTTTTTATATAAGATATCTACATAATTAGATATTTAATTTACAATGAATTAGTAAAAAATATAGAAAATAAAATAAAGAAATATAAAATATTACTTATTAAAATAATATTTTAATATATTTAAATTATAAAGTAATTTAGATTAAGTGAATTTTATTAAAATAATGATAAAATATAATATCATTGATATAATAAAAGTATAACGATTAGAAAGGGGTATAATTTTGAAAAATTTAAAAATCAAAAATGTAAATACATTAGTAGAAACAAATTTCGTAAGTTTATACGATGTAGAATATAAAAATAAAAAAGGACAAGAAAAGCACTGGATGGTATCATCTAGAAAAAGCAAAGAAGAATTAGAAAAGATATATTTAGAAAATAAGGAAGATAAAGTTGATGCCGTAGTAATATGTGCACTTCATAAAACTCAAAATAAACTAGTACTTATTAATCAATATAGAGTACCTATAAATAAATACATATATGAGTTACCAGCAGGACTTGTTGATAATAATGAAGATATTGAAAACTCTGTAAGAAGAGAGCTAAAAGAAGAAACAGGACTTGATTTAATAAGTATAAATAAAATCAATAGCAAAGATAAATTATACTTATCTCCAGGTATGACAGATGAATCTGTTGCATTTGTATATTGTTTATGTGATGGAGAGATAACTGATGAATATCAAGAAGATGATGAAGATATAAAACCATTATTAATATCAAAAGAAGATGTTAAAAATATTTTAGAAAGTGAAGATAGTATAGATATAAAGGCATATTTAATGCTTCAAATGTTTGAAAAACTAGGAGATAGTTTATTTATATAGGAGATTAGAATGTATTTTACATATATAATAAGGTGTAAGGATGATTCACTATATACTGGATATACAACAGATATAGATAGAAGAATGAAAGAACATGAAAATGGTATAAATTGTAAATATACTAAAGTAAAGGGATTTAAAAAATTAGAAACGTATTTTATAGCTGATAGTAAAAGCTCTGCTATGAAGCTTGAATATTATATAAAAAAATTAAATAGAAATAAGAAATTATGGATTATCAAAAACCCAAATGAATTTTTAGAAACATTAGAAAATAAGGATTGTTACAATATTTTATATAAATAATAAAGGGAGTATCTATTATGTAAAAAATAATAGATACTCCTTTTTCTTATTATGACTACTTTTTATAAGGCATCTTTTTAGGAGGCATATATTTTTCTGGTTTTGTAGTAGAACCAGTAGTGTCTATAGAACCAGCAGGCCCCTGAGGTCCAGCCGGTCCTTGAGGCCCTTGAGGACCAGTAACCCCCTGAGGTCCAGCGGGACCTTGAGGCCCAGTAGCTCCTTGAGGTCCAGCCGGTCCTTGAGGCCCTTGAAGTCCAGTAGCCCCCATAGAACCAGTAGGCCCTTGAGGCCCCATAGGCCCAGTAGCACCTTTATCTCCCTTAGGTCCTTGAGGACCCATAGGTCCAGGAGGGCCTTGTATACCTTGAACCACACCAGCACCGCATAATGGATTTACATAAGTTTCTTTTCCAAGATCTACATATTGTATAGAAGATAATTTAACTTTTTAACAAATAATAAAAAAATAATTTTTACTATGTAAATTTTAATGACAATTTTAATTATATATGATATATTACACTTACATATATAAAAGAATAAATTAAATTTAAATGCAATAAATTTTAGGGAGGATTTTATGAAGATAGATTGGAATAAAAAGTATACCACTATATCAGTATATGCATTCTTAGTAATATGTTCTAGTATAATATTTTTTAGTGTAATAGATGAAATTAATGCATTTACTACTAAGTTAGGATGGATAGTATCTACATTACAACCATTTATAATAGGATTTGTAATGGCATATTTATTAAACTTTATATTAGTATTTTTTGAGGAAAAAGTATTAGTATTTGATTCTATTAAAAATTTAAATAAAAAATCTAAGAGAGGAATAGCTATAATACTTACATATTTAACAGCATTTTTTATCGGAGCTTTATTTGTTCAATTTGTTCTTCCTCAATTAGTAGATAGTGTAGTTGGACTTGTTAATGATGTACCTACGTATGTGTCAAATGCTACGAAATTAGTAGAAGAGTTAACTAGAAATTTAGATGTAAATAATGAATATGTAGGAATGGCTATGGAAAAATGGAATGAAATAGTAACATACACTATAAATATAATAACTAACCTACTACCTGTACTTGGAAATACACTTAAAGTTGTAGCATCAAGTATATGGAATATAGTTTTAGGATTAATTGTATCAATATATCTATTAATAGACAAAGAAAAGTTCTGTGCTTTAAGTAGAAAGATAACTTGTGCATTATTTAATGAAGAACATGCAAAAATAGCAATAGAACTTACTCATAGAAGTAATGATACATTTGGTAAATTTTTAAGTGGAAAAATAATAGATTCAGCTATAATAGGAGTATTAACATTTATAGTACTTACAATATTTAAAATGCCATATACAATACTTATATCTGTTATAATCGGTATAACTAACATAATACCATTTTTTGGGCCATTCTTTGGTGCTATACCATCATTTGTAATAATAATGTTTGTATCACCAGTTAAAGCATTATGGTTTTTACTAATAATATTTATAATACAACAATTAGATGGCAATATTATAGGTCCTAAAATATTAGGAGATTCTATAGGAATATCAGCATTTTGGATATTATTCTCATTATTAGTAGCAGGAAAATTATTAGGATTAGTTGGTATGATTATAGGGGTTCCGTTATTTGCTATAATATACTCTATAATAAAAGATATAACAGAATCTAAATTAAGAAAAAAAGGACTTCCAACTGAAACCAGTGAATATATGAAAGGTGCTAGAGATTAATCTCTAGCATATTTCATATATTATTATATAAATAATAAATAAAATTAAAGAAAGGAAAAAATATGAAAGAAATAGTTATAAAACTTACAAGAGATAATTTTAATTTTAGATTCAAACAATATGAGGGCATGTTTTTTCACGCTAATGTAAATGAAGATAGTGAAGTTATAAAATATAAAATAACAAAAGATAAAGAAGGAACAGAGCTTAAAGAATTTGGTAATACTCATATTAAAGATAACATGTTATACATTCCACAAATAGAAGCTTATATAGACTTAAAAAAATATAAATAAAAATATTTAAACATATGTTAGAAATCATATAATGCTATTTTAAATAGATTAAATGTTTAAAGTTTAAGTAATTTATATAAAAAAAGAGGGTTATGCCCTCTTTTTTTATATAAATTACAGAAAGTACAAGACTTGAAGGTTTATAAGTAAAATTTTTATCGATTAAATCTTTGTATCTTACAAAATATCCAACCAATATTAAAATAAATAAAATTAAAATTTGTGTAAAAGTATTAGTAAAACCAATATAAATTCCCTCCTTATTAAATCGTATAATAAAATATTAATAAATGTAAAAAATAATATCAATATGAATATAAATATATAGTTATTATTAAAATATAGATATTAAATAAAATAAATATGTTATATAATTATATGTATAATTAAGTAAAAAAATGTAAAAACAGGGAGTGCAATATGAGTGATATAAAATCTTCTTTAGATAAAATAAAAAATATACCTAAAGATCCTATTATACATCACACAAAAGGAACTTTGTTTGAGAAAATAGGCAAAATAGACAATGCAATAAAACAATATAAAATTGCAGCTGAATATGATTATGCTAAATCTCAATATGCTTTAGCAAATATATACTATGATAAAAGGAAATATAGTGAAGCAGAAGAGTGGTATTCTAGAGCGTATAAAAATGGGATTATAGATGCAGCATTTGATATAGGAAATATGTATTTTAATATAGATGCATATGAACATTGTCTTTATTGGTATGAAAAAGCAGCAAAAGAAGGACATCTAAAGGCACAAAATAATTTAGGTGTATCTTATTTTAAACTAAAAAACTATAAAAAATCTGAAAAATGGCTAATAGAAGCATCAGATTCAAATTTACCTATAGCATGTTTTAATTTAGGTATACTATATACAGCATTAAAAGATGAAGAAAGTGCTTTTAGATATTATAAAAAAGGATCTATAATGTTAGAGGAAAATTGTAAATATAATTTAGCAATTATAAATCAAAATAATAAAGAGGAAAAAGATGCAATTTCTCTTTATAAATATTTACATAAAATAGGCAATGAAAAAGGATGTTTTAATATAGGTCTTATAATGGAAAAAAATAATAACATAGATGAGGCAGAAAGATATTACAAAAAAAGTGCAGACAAAGGTCATACTAAGTCTCAATATAGATTGGCTTATATTTATGATAAACGTGAAAATTATGAAGATGCTATAGAATATTATAAAAAAGCTTGTGATAAAGACCATATACACTCAAAATTTAGATTAGGAAATTTATACAATAAAGAAAATGAAATTGAAAAAGCTAAAGAATACTATACTATGTGTGTAGAAAGTGGTATGGTAGAAGCTAAAAATAATCTAGCAGGTTTATATTTTGAAGAAGAAAACTATGAACAAGCAAAAACGTATTATATGCAAGCGATAGAAAATGGATGCAAGGAATCCTTTGAAAATTTAGGAGATTTATATTATAAACTTGATGATAAAGAAAGTGCATTATCTTTTTATTTAAGACAAAGCGATAGTGTAGGATGCCAAATTAAAATTGGTAATATATATGAAGAATTTGAAAATTATGATGAAGCAATAATATGGTATAAAAAAGCTAGTGAAAGTGGAGATTCAAATTCAAGTTATAAAATAGCTCAGATTTATATGGATTTAGGAAATAATGAACAAGCAAAAAAATATTTTGAAATAGCGAAAAATAAAAATAATATAAATGCTTATATTTATCTAGGTAAAATATACTTTGATGAAGGACAGTATGAAGAATCAAAAAGATACTTTGAAATACCTGCAAATGACGCAAATACATATTCAGAGCATATGTTAGGATTAATATATGATATTCATTACAAAGAATATGATAATGCTAAATATTGGTATGAAAAATCAAGAAGTAAAAAATGTATAGAATCTATATATAATTTAGGATTATTAAATTTAAGACTTAAAGAATACAATGAAGCTGAAAAATATTTTAAAGAAGGTCTTGAACTTAAGGATTCAAGATGTGAATATATGCTAGCATGGTTATATTATAAAAAAAGTATAGATATGTATTCATCATTAGCTGACAATGATTACGAAGATAGTAAAGATATATTAAGTAAAATGCCAAATTTAAATATAGATTTACACAAGTCATTAATAGCTAAATTTAAACTAGAAGAAATAATAAATGAAGATGATGAATATGTTCCTATATATATACTACAAATAAATGAAGATATAGATAGTATGTTTGAAGATAGTATAACAGATATGATAATAGATAAATAATAGCAAAAGTAATATAGTATCAAATCGGACTAAAGAATTATCCATAGATTATAAAGAAAACCTTCAAGAAATTATTAAATTTCTTGAAGGTTTTTATTTTAAATTTATAGCAATTTATTTCTAGACATGAAAAATGTTATAATTAAACAAATTAAAGTTGTAATTAACATAACAATCCAAAATCCATTTACATCATTAGCATAAGGTATACCTCCAACATTCATACCAAAGAACCCTGATATAATAGTTGGTATAGTAGTTATTAATGTTACAGATGTAAGAAACTGCATAACTCTATTTTGATTGTTACTTATTATAGCACTAAATGCATCCATTATTCTACTTAATATATCTCCATAAATTGTTGCCATTTCAACGGCCTGTCTATTTTCTACTAAAACATCTTCTAGTAAATCCTCATCATCTGGATATTTTTTAATACTACCAGTACGAACCATTTTATTTAAAACCAGTTCATTAGCTTTAAGAGAGGTAGAGAAGTATACTAGTGATTTTTCTAACTCAAGAAGTTGGATAAGTTGCTTATTTTTCATAGAATTATAGATTTCTTTTTCTATAATTGTTGTCATCTTATTTATTCTTCTTAAGTAGTGAAGGTAATAAGTAGCATTTTTATGAAGAATTTGAAGTATGAATCTAGTTTTCTTATAAGTATAAAATTCCTTAATATGACCTACTATAAAATCATTTAAGATTTTAGTTTGAGCAGTACAAACAGTTAATAAGGCATTTTCAAGAAGAATTATACCTAAAGGAATAGTAGTATAGTGAGAAGATTTGTCATCACTTTCATCAACTGGTATATCTATAAGTATAAGTATATGATTATCTTCAACATCTATTCTTGAACGTTCTTCTTCATCTAGTGCAGATTTTATACTATCTATATCTATATTTAGTAAATTAGCAATTTCGTTAATTTCATTTTGGTTTGGTTCAACAAGATTTATCCAACATCCATCTTCAAAAGAATTCAGTTTTTCTAATTTGTCGTCAATAGTTTTATAGTACCTTATCATTTGAAACCATCCTTTATTAAGTTTTATATAAATCTCATCACTTAATATTATCTATTAAATAGTTGATTTATATAAACAAAATAAAAAATTAACTAGATAAAGATAATAAATAAGTGATGGTTGTTAAGTTATGTCCATCCAAAGGACTATGGTCCATTTTCCATCACTCTCCCTAAAAATATTCTATTATATTTAATTTAGCATTTTTA
>CAJFPU010000049.1 GCA_904418825.1 uncultured Romboutsia sp.
ACCAAACATTATACCTTGGTCTCCTGCTCCTATTTTTTCTATTTCATCTTCAGTTACTTCACCTTTTTTATTTTCTAAGGCTTCATCAACACCCATAGCTATATCTCCTGATTGCTCATCTATAGATGTTATAACAGCACAAGTATCTCCATCAAATCCATACTTGGCTCTATCATATCCTATTTCTTTTACTGTTTTTCTTACTAACTTAGGTATATCAACATAAGTATTTGTACTTATTTCCCCTGCTACTAATACTAATCCTGTTGTTACTGTTGTCTCACAAGCAACTCTAGCATGCGGGTCATTTTCTAGTAAAGCATCTAATATTGCATCTGATATTTGATCACAGATTTTATCTGGATGCCCTTCTGTTACTGATTCTGATGTAAATAAATGTCTTGCCATAATCCATCCTCCTTAAAATTTTATGTATATATTAATATAAGGTGGTTAGTCTCATACGTATCTTAAAATAAAAAAACCTCTTCTTAACAAGAAGAGGTTAATTTTTCGTATATAAATACATTAATTAACTAACCTCATCTCTCAAGATATAAAATCTTGTAGGATTTAGCACCTTTTCCCTTAATGGGTGGTTGCTGGGCTTCACAGGGCCTGTCCCTCAGCCTCTCTTGATAAGGTAATCAAGAAATATTAATTTTTCATATTAACATAATAAATGTTACTATTTTTTTATTCTAATGTCAATATATTCTTAATATAATTTATCTTTAATAAAATAAACTTTATCTCAATATTATTAAACCTTTCAATTTTTGACATATAATAAATTTATTATATATATTAAATCATTTATCAAGTCAAATTTATTAAACCATTAAGATAGGTATTTTTTCTATAAGTTTTTCATATATTTTTTTTGAAAGGGGGTTCCTATGTATTTATCTAAAATAAATTATAAAAAAGAAAATGTAGTACAGGTGTTAAGTTCAACTATCAAAGATATAATTGATGAAAATACAGTTATAGTTTGTATAGGAACAGACAGAGCTATAGGTGATGCCCTTGGACCTTTAATCGGAACAATGTTGAAAAATAGCGACTTTAAATATCCTGTCTATGGTACATTAGATAACCCTATCCATGCTTTAAATATATATGAATCTATTGAACATATAAAAAATTCCCATCCCAAAGGTAACTTTCTAGCTATAGATGCGTGTTTAGGCTCAAAAAGCAGTATAGGAAATATACAAATAAGAGAAGGACCTATTTTGCCCGGAAAAGGAGTAGGTAAAAAATTACCTCAAATAGGGCACTATTCAATAGTAGGTATAGTAGATAAAATAGATGAAAATAATAGATTTTCATTTAATAGTGTTAGACTTAGTTTTATTTTAGAACTAGCTGAAATCATTTCTTTATCAATTTTACTTTCAACATAAACTAAATATAAAAATAAAAAATCCTACTTTTAAATAGTGCATTTAATTTCAAAGTAGGATTTTTTATTTTATATTATTTTCTATTAAATATTCCACCTGATTTTAATAAATCTATAGAGCTAAGTGCTTTTCCTGTTCCAGCAGCTACACAAGATAAAGGTTCTTCAGCAACAATTACCTTTATACCTGTCCTTTCTTCAATTCTTTTGTCTAAACCATATAATAATGATCCTCCACCTGTCATTATTATTCCTCTGTTACTTATATCTGCCGCTAGTTCTGGTGGTGTTTTTTCTAGTACAAGATGTGTTGTAATTACAATTTGTTCTGCACATTCATCTAGTGCTTCTAATATTTCTGAAGATGATACTGTTATAGCATAAGGTAATCCAGTGATTAAATTTCTACCTGTTATCTTCATCATTTTTTCTTCTTCTCTTTTATATGCACAACCTATTTCTATTTTTATTTTTTCTGCTGTTCTTTCTCCTATTAAAAGATTGTGATGCTTTTTCATATATCTTACTATTGCTTCATCAAATTTATCTCCACCAATTTTTATAGACTCACTTACTACAGCTCCACCTAAAGATATTACAGCTATATCTGCTGTTCCTCCTCCAATATCTATTACCATATTTCCATGAGGTTGAGATATATCTATTCCTGCACCTATTGCAGCTGCTATAGGTTCTTCTATTATATATACTTCCCTTGCACCAGCTTGTCTTGTAGCTTCTTCTACAGCTCTTTTTTCAACTTCTGTAATCCCCGTAGGAACGCATACCATTATTCTAGGCATAAAGAATCTATTAAATCCTTTTTTATCTACAACTTTACTGATAAAATATTTTAACATTTTTTCAGTTACATCGTAATCAGATATAACTCCATCTCTTAAAGGTCTTATTGCAACTATATTCCCAGGTGTTCTACCTATCATTCTTCTAGCTTCTTCACCTACTGCTAATACCGAATTATTATTCTTATCTATTGCTACAACAGAAGGTTCCTCTAAAACAATTCCTTTTCCACTAACATATACAAGTACATTTGCCGTACCTAAATCTATACCTATATCTGCTCTAGACATTTATTCAACTCCTTTTTATTTTTATCGATTCATTTTTAACGCCTATTATACAAAATATACAAAAATTTTACTTAAGTCAAGAAAAAGATGTAGGTATTATCCTACATCTTTTTGTGTTTCTTTTTCATACTTAAGTTTTGTTGCCATTCCACCTCTTATATGTCTCTCAGATTTATTTTTTTCTAAAACCATTTTAACCTCTTTTGCAAGATTTGGGTTTATTTCTTCTAATCGTTCAGTGACATCTTTGTGAATAGTACTTTTACTTACACCAAATGTTTTAGCTGTTTGTCTTACTGTAGTATTTTTTTCTAATATATATTTCGCCACAACGATTGCTCGTTCCTCTATATGAGACCTCACTACATTACCTCCCCACATACTAACCTTAATGATATATATGTGAATTAAACAAAAAATATAACAGACTCAATCATTTTTGATTAAAGCCTGTTATATTTTTTAGTAACAGATATGTAGTTTGATATATAAAATAAACTTTTTTTATTTTATGAAAGTCATAGGATCAATAGATTCTTCACCCTTAAAAGCTTCTATATGTACATGCGTACCATCTTCACTTTCAACTGATGTAGTATTCCCAACTGTACCTAATATTTGACCTTCTGTAACTTCTTGTCCTTTTTCAACACTAATTTTCTCGTCTAAATTAGAGTATACAACTACTACGTTATTATCACTTTGTACTCTTACTGACATTCCATGCTTATCATCTTTAAATACATTAACAACTTTTCCATTTAATAAAGATTTTATTTCATAACCTTTTTCCGCACTTATGTCTAAGCCTTTATGTATTTCCCATAAATCTAATGTTTTTGAATAACTTGGTTCTTTTTCAGAGTATTCTCTAACAACTTCATTTCCTAAGAAACTTAATTTTGAACTTTTATTTTCTTGTTTTTCCTTAGCTTTTTGTAAATTTTCATTTGATTCTGTTGATGTAGGAATAGAATCTTCTTTTTCTGTTTCTTTTTCTATTAAATGTACCTCATCTTCTTCTATTTTACTATTATCATTAGTCTTATTTACAAATAAATCATTTGAAGTTAACTCATCTACATTATTTTTTGTAAACCAAACTCCACCAATAGCTACTAAACATATACATACAAATAAAGCCAAATAAAAACCATCTTTTTCTAATAGCTTTTTTTTCATACAGCACCTCCAAATATATTGTGTATCTGTATTATTGGCTTCATTTTCTAATTTTATACAATTTATTTATTTTTTACATATATAATAGTACATTAATATAAATCCTTTATTACTGTATCTTTATAGTAATGAGATAATATTTCATAGTATTTATATCCCTCTTCTGCCATTCCCTGTGCTCCCCATTGACTCATACCTACTCCATGACCATATCCCTTTACTATAAATTCTAAAGAGTTAGTATCAAATTTTATTTCAAAGTTTGCTGAATTTAAATTTAATATATTCCTTATATCTCTACCTGTAAGCTCTTTATTACCTAATTTTATTTTTTCAACTGAGCCTCCATCACTTCTATTCAATATCTTAATTTGAGAACTAAGATTGTTTTGAGATATATTTATATTACTATATATATTCTTTAATTTGCTTACAAAATCTTTATTACTTATTTTTAGTGCGGATTCATATTTAGGCGCATATTTATCATATGGGCTATCCACAGATTTTAAATATGGGTATTCTGTTGAAAATACTTCTTCACTATTTTCCGTTTTTCCGGATGATGTTGAAAAATATAATGGCACTATAGGTTCTCCATTATAAGTTATGATGTGTCCTTTTGTTTCATTTACTGCTTGTTTTATTTTAGGATAAGAGTTTTTTATCCAATCTTCACCTTTAGATTGTTTTAATTCATTGTAGCTTTTATATTCTTGGCAATGAGTATAATCAGTGCATACAGCTGCTCCTTTATGCTTAGATGTTTGATTTTCTTGATTGTACATAACATAAGTTCTAGCTGCAACTGCTTGTGCCTTTAATGCTTCTATATTAAAATCTGAAGGCATCTCTCCTGAAAGTACTCCGCATAAATACTCCTCTATATCCATTTGCTGTGTTTTTCCTGTTTTATGATTATATATATTAATTTTAGGTGAATCTTTATCTATCGTTTCATAATTTATATATTTTGAAGATACTTTTTTTTCCATTAATTGTTCTTGTTTTTGAGGAGTATTAACTTCTATATCATCATATGATACTACACTTAAAAATATTGGTAATGTAGCTGAACATACTATTACTCCTGCTAAAATTCCTAAAGGGTTATTCATATACTTTTCCTCCTTAGATTACTTATCTTTAAAGTATATGAATAACCCTTTATATTATATTACTATAAAATTTTATTTATTAATCTTCTATTATTTGTATATTTCCACCTAATGCAGTTATTTTCTTATCTATATCTACATATCCTCTTTGTATGTGATATATTTCACCTATTTGAGTTTCACCTTCAGCTATAAGTCCACATAATATAAGCGCAGCACCTGCTCTTAAGTCTGTAGCATTAACCTTAGCACCATATAATTGTTTAACTCCTTTAACAATTGCACTTCTACCTTCTATTTTTATATCTGCGCCCATTCTATTAAATTCAGCAACATGCATAAATCTATTTTCAAATACAGTTTCTATTACTGTTCCACTTCCATTTGCTACAGTAAGCATTGCCATAAATTGAGCTTGAACATCTGTTGGGAATCCTGGGTGTGGTAAAGTTTTTATATCAATAGGTTTTAAAACTTCTGGTCCTATTACCCTAACTGCATTATCCATTTCTATTATTTCACAACCTGCTTCTATTAATTTAGCAGTTACAGGCTTTAAATGTTCCATAATTACATTTTCTATAGTTATGTCTCCTTTAGTCATAGCTGCTGCTACCATATAAGTTGCAGCTTCTATTCTGTCAGGAATTACATTATGCTCTGTTCCTATTAATTCTTTTACACCTTGTATTTTTATAGTATTAGTTCCAGCACCTTTTACATTAGCTCCCATTTCATTTAAGAAGTTTGCTAAATCTACTATTTCTGGTTCTTCTGCTGCATTTTCTATTATAGTTGTTCCTTCTGCAAGTGCAGCTGCCATCATTATATTTTCAGTTGCACCAACTGATGGGAAATCTAAATATAATTTACTTCCTATTAATTTTTCAGCTGTAGCTTCTACAAACCCATGATCCATATCAACTTTAGCGCCTAAATATTTAAATCCTTTTAAATGTAAGTCTATCGGTCTAGTTCCTATAGCACATCCACCCGGCATAGATATCTTTGTATGATTAAATCTTGCAAGTAATGGTCCCATTACTAAGAATGACGCTCTCATCTTTCTTACAAGCTCATATGGAGCTTCACATGTTGTTATATTAGTAGCATCTACAATTAAAGTATTATCAGAATACTCTACTTCTGCTCCTAAATGTCTTAGTAAATCAGATATAACATGTACATCTTTTAAGTTTGGAACTCCTCTTAATGTAGACTTTCCCTTTGCTAATAATGTTGCTGCTATTATAGGTAATACTGCATTTTTTGCTCCATCTATTTTAACGCTTCCTTTAAGCGGATTACTCTTTTTAACTAATATCTTAGACATATTACTCTTCTCTCCTCATTATTAATAATCTAGTTTTATGATTGGTGTAGCTATGTATATTAATGTTTTATCTTCGTCTTCGCTATACCTAATTCCTATATTTAAATTTATCTTATTTCCTAAATATTCTAAATAATTTTTATCTAAAAGTTTACTATATGCTGTAATAGATATCATATTCTCATTTTCAATTCTATCTATTTCTTCAGCATTCATATTATATAATATTTTTTCTAAAATATCATCATATTTATTAAATTGTGATTTTTTGTAAAATTCTCCCGAGATACATGTACTTATATCTACTACATTTGAGTACTTATATAGTGACTTTTCAAGAATTGTATAAATACCCACTATATTTTTATATACCTTATTGTCTAATATGTCAACAATTATATATGATTCATCATTATTTTTTTTTGTACCAATTATAGAAATACCTCTATTTCCAGTATTTGATTGAATATATATTTGTTTTTCTTTTTCATTCCATTTTTCTTCCCATTTTATGTCGCTTTCTTCTAATCCTAAATCAGTAAGTATATCTATGCATATATCTTTTATTTCATTCTTAGTTATGTCATAATTTATTAATCCATTAGCTTTTATATTGTAGAACTTAAAATCTGCTTGTGTGTTATTAAATGTTTCTAAAAATTTATAATATCCATTATTATCAGTATCTCCATATGAAATAAATATTCCTATTAACATTAATATAATAAAGCTAGCTATCGCTTTAACTATTTTCATAAAAAAATCCCCCTTAAAATTATCATTTCATACTTAAATTATTGACAATTTTAAGGAGGATATACTTTTATAAATTATTTTTATATCTATTCAACTGTTACTGATTTAGCTAAGTTTCTTGGCTTATCTACATCACAACCTCTTTCAACTGCAACATAGTAAGATAATAATTGAAGTGGTAAAACTATTAATATACTAGATAATATATCATCTACATTTGGTATATATATTACCTTATCAGCAGCTTTTTCAACTTCTGTATTTTTTTCTTGAGCTATAGCTATTACATATGCACCTCTAGCTCTAACTTCTTCCATGTTAGATACCATTTTCTCGAATAATTCTTCTTGAGTTGCTAAAGCTATTACAGGAGTTCCTTTTTCTATTAAAGCTATTGTACCATGCTTTAATTCACCAGCAGCAAACGCTTCTGCATGTATATATGATATTTCTTTTATCTTTAAAGCGCCTTCCATAGCTAAATTATAATCTAATCCTCTACCTAAGTAGAAAGCACTACTTGCATCTTTTAATGTTTTTGCAACATCATTTTTTATATATTCTTCTTGTTCTAAAGCTTTTGATACCTTTTCAGGCATATCTTTTAATTTTTCTATCATTTCATTATAGAATTCTCTAGTTATAGTACCTTTCTTTATAGCGAAATCTAATGCTATCATATAGAATGATACTAATTGAGTTGTATAAGCTTTAGTAGATGCAACAGATATTTCAGGACCTGCCCAAGTGTAGAATACATCATCTGATTCTCTAGCTATAGAAGATCCTACAACATTAGTTACTGATAATATTCTAGCTCCTCTTTCTTTAGCATATCTTAAAGATGCTAAAGTATCTGCAGTTTCACCTGATTGACTTACTAATATTAATAAAGTATTTTCATCAACAAATGGGTCTCTATATCTGAATTCAGATGCTATATCTGTTATTACTGGTATCTTCGCAAATTTTTCTATAGCAAATTTACCAACAAGACCTGCATGATATGCAGTACCACATGCAACTATATAAACTTTATTTATTTTGTCTAAGTCTTCCTTAGTCATTTTTATATCATCTAATTGGATTTCTCCATTGTCATTTAATCTTCTTATTAATGTTTCTTTAACACCATTTGGTTGTTCGTATATTTCTTTTAACATGAAGTGCTCATATCCACCTTTAGATGCAGCTTCTACATCCCATGTTATTTCTGTAACTTCTTTTTCAACAACGTTTCTATTTTCATCTAATATAGTTAACTTGTCTCCAACTATATGAACAAATTCACCATTTTCTAAGAAGTATACATTTCTTGTGTATTTTAGTATAGCAGGTATATCTGATGCTATAAAGTTTTCACCTTCTCCAAGCCCTACAACTAATGGACTATCTTTTCTTACTGCAACTAATTCGTTGTTATTATCTTTACATATAACACCTAAAGCATATGCTCCTCTTAGTCTTTCAGTTGCTTTATAAACAGCATCTAATAAATTTCCTTCATAATACTTATCTACTAAGTGAGCTACAACTTCTGTATCTGTTTGAGATAAGAATACAACACCTTCAGCTTGTAATTCTTCTTTTAATTCCATATAGTTTTCTATTATACCATTGTGTACAACTGCTATTGTTTTATCCATATTAAAGTGAGGATGAGAGTTTACATCAGATGGTTCTCCATGAGTTGCCCATCTAGTATGGCCTATTCCTAATCCTCCTAATATTGGAGATTTTTCTAAGTCTTCAGCAAGTATTGCTAATCTACCTTTAAACTTTCTTATTTCTAATTCATTTCCAGTATTAACTGCAACTCCTGCAGAATCATACCCTCTGTACTCTAATTTAGAAAGTCCTTCTACTAAAACTTCTGTTGCTTGTCTGTGTCCTAAATATCCAACTATTCCACACATATTAAATTCCTCCTAAAAATATTATTATTTATATTTTTAGAGTTAGGTCATATATTATTCACTTAAGCTTCCCTTTGTGTATAGAATTACTCCTATATTTTAAGAAAGTTCTTACGATGGTGAACTCACCGCAGAGCATCCGCCGACAATTCGATAAACTCTGACCTCGTCAACTTAGTTTTTGTAATATTAATTCATTGTCGCTACTAACTAAGTTCTGGCGCTTATTGATGAGTACAAATTTTATTTTTGCACTCATCTAAAAAATTAAGATAATTTTTCTTGTATAAGATTAGCTAAATTTGTTGCTAATTCTTTTATTTGACCTTCCTCTTTACCTTCTAACATAACTCTTACTAATGGCTCTGTTCCTGATGGTCTAATTAAGACTCTTCCACATCCATCTAGTAATTTTTCTATTCTTTCTATTTCAGATTTTATTTCTGGATATTCCATATATCTATTCTTATTTTCATTTTTTATTCTAGCATTAACTAATACTTGAGGATATTGAGTCATTACAGCTGCAAGTTCTGATAAATTTTTACCTTCTTCTAGTACTATTTGAGCTAATACTAAAGAACTTAAAACTCCATCTCCTGTTGTATTGTAATCTAAGAATATCATATGACCTGATTGCTCTCCACCAAGGTTATATCCACTATTTTTCATTTCTTCTAATACATATCTATCTCCTACAGCAGTGGTAGCTAGATTTATACCATGCTCTTTTGCTGCTATAGTAAGTCCTATATTACTCATAACTGTAACTACTAAAGTATCTTGTGCTAATTTCCCTTTATTTTTTAAATGTATAGCACTTAATACCATTATATGATCACCATCTACAATGTTTCCATTTTCATCAACAGCAATTAATCTATCTGCATCTCCATCATATGCAAGACCTAAGTTAGCTTTGTTCTCTACAACAGCTTCTTGTAATTTTTCTGGATGCGTAGACCCACATTTATCATTTATATTATTTCCATCTGGTTCACTATTTATAGTTATTACATTTGCTCCTAATTCACTAAATATTGTTGGTGCAACTTTGTATGCTGCTCCATTAGCACAATCTAGTACTACCTTTAAACCTTTAAAGTCAACATTTACTATTGATTTTAAATAATCTACATAGTCTCTTTGAGCATTATGAACAAATATTTTTCTTCCAACTTGTTCTCCAACTGGATGATAATTTACTTTTTCTATATTATCTATATACTCTTCTATTTCTAATTCAACTGCATCATCTAACTTATAGCCATCTTTATTAAAGAACTTTATACCATTATATTCAACTGGGTTATGAGATGCTGATATAACAACTCCACAATCTGCTTCATATTTTTTTGTTAAGTAAGCAACACCTGGAGTTGGTATTACTCCAACAGTAATTACATCACATCCTACAGACATAAGACCTGCAATTAAAGCTGCTTCTAACATATCTCCTGAAACTCTAGTATCTTTACCTACTATTACTTTAACTTTATCTTTCCCCTGAGCTAATACATATCCACCAGCTCTTCCTAATTTATATGCCAGATCACAAGTAAGTTCTGTATTTGCTATACCTCTTACTCCATCTGTTCCAAAATATTTTCTCATTAAAAATCTCCTTTCAAAAAGAAAAAACATATAATTATATTATATCTATTTAAATTGTATTATTTTCTCAATTTAATCCATAAAGACATTTTAATACATATAAACAAAAAGAACAATATAATTATTTAAAATGTACTTTATAACTCAATACTTCTATTCTCTTCTTATAAAATAAATTTTTATTTTATAATTTTTTTATTCTAGTAAACAATCATATAATTCTATATTTGTATAATTAATAATATAGAGTTAACTTAATTTATAAAAAATAAAATATCTTGTATATTTTTCAAAATATATTAATTTATTTTTTCTGATTTGTAAAGTTTAATTAAGTTTTTACTGTAAAATTAATACTTGTATTAATTTTTAATGTATATAACCTTTTAATATATAAAAAGATGTAGCAATAATTATTGCTACATCTTTTTATTTGATATATGGTTATTCTATAGTAACACTATCCGGTTCTATATTTATTTTTTTTATTTCATATTTAGATTCATATTGTATTTTACAAGTACGATTTTCTAAAGATACTTCATTTAAATCAATAAATAATTTTATATCATCTTTATTTATTGAATATACATTTTCTAAATATTCTATACTCACATTGATACTATTAGGAATCTTTATTTGACTTAAATTTATATTTTCTGTATTATTTATTATCTGTATATCTTTATCCGTATATGTATATACAATCAATTCATTATCTGTAGAATTATTCTTTATTGTAATATACTTTGTTTCTATACTTATTCCATTTGGAACTTTTAAATATATATTTTTACTTACTCCAGATTGTATTTCAGATAAATTTACCGGTTGAGTTTCTATGCTATCTATAAGATCTACAATATCTTTTTTTCCTTTTATAGTTACTGTATTTTGACTCATTACATAATATTCATCTAATTCAATATCATCAGATATATTTAATTTTATTGGAACAGTTTTCTCTGTTAATAATTTTATATCAGCATTAACTGAATTTTTTTCCAAAGTTATCCCTTCTACAACTTTACCATTACTGTCTACTGGATTTAACTTTATATTTTGTAGAGAATCTTTTGAGTTTTTATCAACTTTAATAGTTCCTACGATTCTTTTTACTTGATTAACTAAACTTCTTGGTCCAGATATACTAACTTTCTCTATATTATCTTCTAAAACAATACTATCTACATTATTTTTTTCACTACCAATTATATCTATTTTTATATCTCGATCTTCGCTGATAATCTTTTCTAATGTCACAATCATAACTGGATTTTTAAAATCATAACTTATCCTTTGAGAAGTAGATACTTTTAAATATATCTCATTATTACCTTCTATAGGACTACTTATTTGACCATATACAGTTATATCATCTTTAGTTACTTTTTTAAGATTTGATAATTTTCCAGTAATATATATATTAGTTGTAAGATTCTTTTCTGGATAAATAACAAGATTTTTTTCATTCAATTCATTTTTATTAGTTATAGTAACAGGTATATCTTCAAATAGTTTAGTTTCTTCTGGATCTACAATTGCCATAACATACGTCCATAATACTATAGCACTTAATAGGGATATAATTTTTATTTTAGAATTTTCTTTAAATTTATTTATCATTTAAATATCCCACCTTTAAAAAATCTTTTTTCTTGAGTGTTAACTTTTAAATTACTTCTTAATATATTTATCATTCTTTCTCTTGATATATTTCTATATAATTTCCCTGATTTAGCTATAGATACATCTCCAGTTTCTTCTGATACTATTAATGATATACAGTCAGAAACCTCACTTATTCCCACTGCAGCTCTATGCCTAGTACCTAAATCCTTACTCAGATCTTTAGATTGAGTCAATGGAAGAAAACACGCTGCTGCTTTTATTTGAGAATCTCTTATTACAACAGCTCCATCATGTAAAGGAGTATTTGGTATAAAAATATTTATTAACAATTGTCTTGATATAGCACCATTGATGCTTGTACCTGTATTTATTACATCTCCTATTTTTGTTTGTCTTTCTAGTATAATAAGAGCCCCTATTTTCTGTCTAGATAATGAATATAGTGCTTCGACTATTTCTTCTATTGTTTTATTAAATATTTCCTCTGATACATTTATGCTATTCTTAGGAAAGAATTTGAATTTTGTTCTCCCTATATGTTCAAGACCTGCTCTAAGTTCTGGCTGGAATATTATTAATGCTGCTATAAAACCTAAATCAAGGGCTTTTATTAATATCCAATTTAGTGTATGTAATTTTAATATTTCACTAATTTGTGTACCTACTAACAACAAAACAATTCCTTTTAAAACTTGCTCTGCTCTAGTATCCTTAATAAACATAAATATTTTATAAAATATATATGCTACTATTAATATATCTATAACATCATTTATACTCATAGAAAATATCATATCGAAAAATCCACCGAAAAAGGAATTTATATCTAACACAATTTGTTCCTCCTATTTGAGATTTATTAATAATTTGCACTATTATACTATGTATTATACTATATCTATCTAACTATATACAAATTATTTAATATATAGTTAATTCTATAAAATAAAAAAAGTTTCACTAATGTGAAACTTTTTTAAATGGTGAGCGCACAGGGATTCGAACCCCGGACACACGCCTTAGAAGGGCGTTGCTCTATCCAGCTGAGCTATGCACCCATATTATTTATTTGGAGCGGGAAACGAGATTCGAACTCGCGACTTTCACCTTGGCAAGGTGACGCTCTACCACTGAACTATTCCCGCAAATACAATGGCGGGAATAACAGGACTCGAACCTGTGACCCATTGATTAACAGTCAATTGCTCTACCAACTGAGCCATATTCCCGCGTATTTAATTAAGTTGGCGAC
>CAJFPU010000050.1 GCA_904418825.1 uncultured Romboutsia sp.
ATGAAACATACGAAGTTATATTTAAAATATTTATAGATATAGAAAAAGTATATACAATAAATAGTAAAACATATAGAGTGTTATACAAATAAGAGCCGTTGATTATTTAATCAGTGGCTTTATTTTATATAAGTAAATATGTTTATAGATTAAAAAGTAAAATTAAATATTAATAGAAAATAATTAAATAAAATATACTATATTACGAATGATATATAAAAATATATTGACGATATTCGTGAAAATATGATAGAATACGTATATAAAATAACTGAGTAGATAAAATATTCGGATATTATGGGTAGAAAGGGGAAACGACATAATGAATAAAAAATATCAGTACATATTATTCTTACCATGTATCGTACTTATATCGTATTTTATGATAATTCCATTACTAGGAACAATATTACCGACATTTACAGAGGCATCTAATGGAATGTTTAGTGCATACACAGAATTTTTTAAAGACGAATATATGATGAGTATATTATATAGAACTATAAAGGTATCATTAATATCATCAATAATATGTATGTTAATCGGAGTGCCAGTATCTTATTACATATCAAGAACATCTAAAAAATTAAGAGGATTATTTATAGCTTTAACGGTATTTCCTATCTTAACTAACTCAGTTGTTCGTTCATTTGCATGGATGAGTATATTAGGAAAAAATGGTGTTATAAACACTTTACTTATGAAGTTAAATTTAATCACAGAGCCATTATCGCTTTTATATACTGAAGGTGCCATAATAGTTGGTACTGTGTATATATTCTTACCGCTTATGATTATCTCACTTGTTGGAGTAATGGAAAATGTTGAAAATGATCTATTAGAAGCAGCAGAAAGCTTAGGAGCTAATAAAATAGTTGCATTTTTCAAGGTTATATTCCCATTAAGTTTACCAGGATTAATAGTTGGAACAGTATTAGTATTTACAGGCGCATTAACTGCATATACAACGCCACAATTATTAGGTGGAAATAAAAATACTGTACTAGCAACACTTATATATCAAAAGACTATGACATTAGGTGATTGGCAAGGTGCAGCAGTAGTTGCAACTATAATGATATTAGTTACATTAATAGTTGTAAAAACAATCAACTTCTTAGCATCAAGACTAGACAAGAGAGGTGTTTCTTAAAATGAAGAAAAGTAAATTTCTAACAGCATTTGTTGTTTTAGTATATATATTCTTATTTGCACCACTAGTTATAATAGCAATGACTAGTATAGGAACTGAAAATTATATAGCATTCCCACCAAAAGGATTTAGTTTACAGTGGTTTATGAATGTATTTACTTCAGAATCTTTTATGAATAGTATGATTACAAGCTTAGGAATATCTACTATAGCTACTATAATAGCTTTAATTATAGGTATGCCAGCAGCTTATGGATTAAGCAGATTTGATTTTAAGGGGAAAAGTTTACTTAAGAACTTTTTCTTCTCACCGCTTATGATACCTGCAATAGTAGTTGGATTCTCGTTATTCCAATTCTTATTAGTAAAGTTAAACCTTACAGTAACTTCAAGTTTACTTATAGGACATATTTTAGTAATTATTCCTTATATTATAAGGGTTGTAGGATCTAGTTTAGAAGTATTTGACTATGCAATAGAAGAAGCTGCAATGAGTTTAGGATGTAAAAAATCGCAAATATTTTTCAAAGTTGTACTTCCAAATATAACATCGGGAGTTATGGCAGCATTTATGTTAGCATTTATAAACTCATTTAATAACGTACCAGTTTCAATGTTTTTAACAGGTCCAGGTGTAAGTACATTACCTATAACAATGATGAACTATGTTGAGTATAATTATGACCCAACAGTATCAGCTGTATCAGTAATATTAATGATTTTAACTATAGGTATAATGTACATTTTAGAAAAGACATTAGGACTTAGCAATTTTTCAGCATAAGTTTAAGCAAAACCTTGGAGGAATATAAAATGGATTTAATAAAATTACAAAATATAAATGTATCATATGATAAAAAAACTAATATACTTGAGAATTTAAACTTAAATATAAAAAAGGGAGAACTTGTTTCACTTTTAGGTCCAAGTGGATGTGGTAAAACTACTACATTAAGAGTTGTTGCAGGATTTATAGAACCAACATCAGGACATTTTTACTTAGGAGATAAGGACTATACTAAAATACCAGTGCATAATAGAAACTTCGGTTTAGTTTTCCAAAGTTATGCTTTGTTCCCACACTTAACAGTTGAAGAAAACGTGGCATTTGGCCTTAAGATGAAAAAGGTTGCTAAAGAAGAAATAAAGAAAAAGGTAAGTGAGATGTTAGAAGTTGTTGATATGTCTCATTTAGCAAAGAGATATCCTAAGGAATTATCAGGTGGACAGAGACAAAGAGTTGCTATAGCTAGAGCATTAGTTATAGAGCCAAGCTTATTATTGCTTGATGAACCACTTAGTAACTTAGATGCAAAGTTAAGACTTAAAATGAGAGTTGAAATAAGAAAACTTCAACAAAAATTAGGTATAACAACTTTATTTGTTACTCATGATCAAGAGGAATGTTTCTCAATATCTGATAAGGTAGCAGTACTAAATAAAGGTGTTATAGAACAATTTGATACTCCAGAAAATATATATTCAAATCCAGCAACTGAATTCGTTGCAAGATTCGTTGGATTTGAAAACTTTATAGATTTAAAGAAAACTTCTAAAAATACTTATTCTAGTGAAAATAATATAGAATTTAAGGTTGATAGAGCTAAGGATAAGGATATAGTTAAAGCTACTATAAGACCTGATGATATAAAAATAGTAAATGAAGATAGTGAAAATACAATAGAAGGAACAGTTGAGATAAGAACTTTCTTAGGAAAATCATATCAATATGATGTAAAAACATCTATAGGAAATTTAATAGTAAATAGTGAAAATAGTGTGGTTTATGAAAAAGGTAATAAAGTAAAACTTCAATTACCATCAAATAAAATTGTTATATTATAAAGTGGGGGTAAATGACAGATGAACAAGAAAATTTTATCATTAGTATTAACAGGAGTTTTATCAGCATCACTTTTAGTAGGATGTAAATCTACAGATAACTCAGCAGGGTCAGATAAGCTTATAATTTCAACTTGGGGACTAAATGAAGATGTATTAAAGAAAGAAGTATTTGAACCTTTTGCTAAAGAACATGGAGTAGAAGTTGTTTTAGAAGTTGGAAACAACTCTGATAGATTAACTAAAATGAAGAATAATCCAAACTCAAATATAGATATAACTTATTTAGCTGAATCATTCTCAGAACAAGGAATAGAAGCAGGTATATTTGAAAAATTAGATTACTCTAAAATACCAAATGCACAAAAGATAAATGAAAAGGCTAAGTATACAGTAGAAAATGGATATGGACCAGCTTACACTTTAAATAGTATAGGTATAGTAGTTGATCCAACTAGCAATATAGAAATAAACTCTTGGGAAGATTTATGGAAGCCTGAATTAAAAGGTAAAATAGCAATACCAGATATAACTACTACAAATGGAGCGGCAGTAGTTGATATAGCTGCAACTAAAGCTGGTGTTGATATAACTGAAGACAACGGAGAAGCTGCATTTAAAGAATTAGAAAAGTTAAAGCCAAATGTTGTAAAAACTTACAGCAAATCATCTGATTTAGCTAACATGTTCTCAAGTGGAGAAATAGTAGCTGCTATAGCATCAGACTTCGCGTTTGAAACTATACAAAAGGCTAAGCCAGAAGTTATAAATGTTATACCTGAATCAGGAACTTACTTAAACTTCAATACTATAAATATAAATGCAAACTCTAAAAATAAAGATTTAGCGTATGAATTCATAAACTATGTATTAAGTGATGAAGTACAAGAAAGAGCTGCAAAAGCATTAAATGATGCTCCAATAAACACAGATGTGAAATTAAATGAAGATGATGCGAAAAACTTAGCTTACGGAGATATTGTTAAAAATGCTAAAACTATAGATTATAAAGTTGTAAATCCTTTAATGAATGATTGGATAAACAAGTGGAATAGAGTGATGAACTAAGGGATAAATATTAAATAAAATTAATAATAAAGAATTTAAAGATTAGAGATTAGGGCTATATCAAAAGTAATTTTGGATAGCCCTTTTAAATAATGGAGGAGAATATGAATAGTAAAGCTACAGTTATAAAAAATGTAAATATACTTACTATGAATCAAAATAAAGATATCATAGAAAATGGTATGGTTATATATAAAGATGATAAAATAATTTATGTTGGATGTGAAAAAGAATTTGATGAAGATGTAAATTTAATAGATGGTGAAGATGCTATATTAATGCCAGGTATGATAAACTGTCATACTCATGCATCAATGATTGCATTTAGAAGTTTAGCAGATGATTATAAGGATAGACTAAAAAGATACTTATTTCCTCTAGAGCAAAAGTTAGTGGATAAAGAATTAACTTATATAGGAGCCAAATATGCAATATCTGAAATGTTATTAGGAGGAGTAACAACATTTTGTGATATGTACTATTTTGAAGATGAAGTTGCAAAAGCAGCTAAAGAGCTTAATATGAGAGGGATTGTATGTGAAACTATAGTTGATTTTCCAGCTCCTGACTCAGATAAGCCTTATGGAGGAATTGATTATGCTAAAGACTTTATCAAAAAGTGGAAAGATGATGACTTAATAACTCCAGGAGTAGCACCACATGCAATTTATACTAATAGTGATGAATCACTAAAATCAGCATATAATTTATCTAAAGAACAGAATGTTCCTTTTACTATGCATGTAGCTGAAATGGATTATGAAGTTTCTATGTATAAGGAGAAATATAATTTAACTCCAGTTGGATACTTAGATAAATTAGGCGTTTTAGATTCTAATTTTATATCAGCGCATACAATTTTAGTTAATGATGAAGACATAAATATATTAAAAGAAAAAAATGTAAAGGTATCTCATAATATATCTGCAAACTCTAAAGGAGCAAAGGGCGTTTGTCCTATATTAAAAATGAAAGAAAATAATATAGATATAGGGCTTGGAACAGATGGACCAATGAGTTCAAATACATTAGATATAATAAGTCAAATGTCTCAAGTTGGAAAAGTACATAAGTTATTTAATAATGATAGGACACTTCTTCCATCAGATGAAATAGTTGAAATGGCAACAATGGGTGGAGCTAGAGTTTTAGGGTTAGATAAAAGTGTTGGATCTATAGAAATTGGCAAAAAGGCAGATTTAGTTTTAATTGAAACAAAATCTGTAAATATGCAACCTATATATGATTATTATGCTACTATAGTTTATTCTTCAAATCCTTCAAATGTACATACTGTAATAGTAGATGGTAAAATTGTTGTAAGAAATAAGGAATTAGTAAGTGGAGATTTTTCAAAAATAAGAAAAGATTTATTAGGATTAAAGGATAAAATAAATGAAGTAGCTAAAAACTTATAAAATTGATTAAGAAAGATATTATATGCGTAAAACATTAGTTAAGACTTTTAATAGCTTAAAAAACTATATCAGCTATGAAATTAAGTAAACAACATATTTTAAGTTTATAAAAAGGATTATAAATTATATTTTTATAAGTTATAATCCTTTTTTATGTATAAGGAGAAGATATAATAAAAATTATATAGATAATTTCTAAACAAAAGTTGTACTAATAGTTTTAGGATTGTAAAAATGGATATTTTGAGCAAAGTAAATTTTTTATTACAATAAATTTATATTATTTAAAAATAGATGTAATTTTTTAACCTAATCTTCAAAAAATATTAAAAATAAAAAGATTACTGAATTAATATGGTTAATGATAGATATTTTAAATTAATGGGTATATACATGTTACTAAGAAACAATATAAAAGAGTATATCTTATTTTTAATATATAAGATTAGATTACGTAACTTGAAATAATTTTATGAGAAAAAGTAAGAAAACTTATTATAATATATAAATAGATTGTAATTTATTAGAAATAGTGACATAATTATAATAATAAATATTCGAATTTTATAAAATACAAAGGGATGTGATAGGATGAAAGTAGAAAAGATAGCAGTTTTAGGTGCTGGAAATGGAGGAATAACGGCAGCAGCGGATTTATCATCAAGAGGATTTAAAGTTAATTTATATCAAATGCCAGGACATGAAAAGAGTTTAAAAGCAATAAAGGAAAAAGGTGAAATTCTTTTACAAGAACCAACAGGAGATAAGATTTGTAAAATTAATTTGGCAACAACTGATATAAAGGAAGCTATAGAAGGTTGTCAAATAATAATGCTTACTATACCAGGATTTGCAATTGAATCTTATGCAAAACTTTTAGCTGATATAGTTAATGAAGACCAAATAATATTATTAAATGGTGCAGCATCTATGGGATGTGTCAGATTTATAAATGAAGCAAAAAAATTAGGAATAAATAAAAAGTTTAAAATCGCAGAAACTAATTCACTTACATATGGAACTAGAGCCTTTCCTCAAGAAGCAAGAGTTGAATTATCACTAAGAGTAAAAAAGATATTTTTAGCAGCATATCCTGCTAAAGATACAAAAGAAATATTAGATGTATGTAATCAAATTTATGATTGTTTTGTAGAAGCTAAAAACATATGGCATGTAACATTAGAAAATGGAAATCCTGAAGTTCATCCAGGTCCATGTTTACTAAATGCAGGAAGAATTGATTATTCAAAAGGAGAATTTTGGTTATATAAAGAAGGTATAACAGAACATACAGTTAAAGTATTAAAAGCTATAGAAAAAGAAAGAATGGAAATAGGTAAAGCATTTGGATTTGAACTTGAAGATGCAATTACTTCAAGGGTAAGAAGAGGATATTTTAAAGATGAAGATAAAACTTTACAAGAATTATTTAATACTAGTGAAGTATTTACAGCTATAAAAGGTCCTATAAGTGTTACATCTCGCTATTTTACTGAAGATATTTCAACAGGGCTTGTTTTATGGTCAAGCTTAGGTAAAGCCTTAGGTGTGCCTACTCCAAATATTGATGCAGTTATAGTTTTAGCAGGATCACTTCTTGATACAGATTTTTATAAAGAAGGATTAACTTTAGATAAGTTAGGATTTAAAGATTTAAATAAAGATGAACTAGAAAAAAGTGTTTAATAAATACCGTTGGAAATTTTACCAACGGTATTTTTATATTTAGTAACGTTTTCTTATATTAACTTGTTGTGCTAGTTAAATTTAATAATTGAAAATATTAAAGTTTAACAAGATATATTTTGACAATTAGAAAACTTTATATAGCAAATTCAATATGTTTAGTAAAATAACTAGCACAACAAATTAATTATATATATTTTAAAATGTTGTTATTAAAAATTTAATTATAATAATAAATTAAAATAGATAATAACTATAAATAAAAATAAAATATAGAAAAAAACTATTATACATATAATGAAATTTAAAATATAATTATAAAGTCAAAATGCAATTATATATAAATACAAAGGAGAATTAAATGATAAAGACGTTAAGAAAAAAAGCTTCATTACTGTCTGCATTAGTTTTAACTGTAACTCTATTTGGAGGATGCAGTAATGAAAAGGAAAATAACGAAGTAGCAGATATAGAAATAAAAACAATAGCAACAAAAGAATTACAAGATAAATTAACAGATGATTCTTGGGTTGTAGTAGACACTCGTATAAATGATGCCTTTAATGGATGGAAGCTAGATAATGTTGAAAGAGGAGGGCACATAAAAGGTGCTGTAGATTTTTCAGCTAATTGGTTAACTGTTGATGCTGATGATAAAGAAAAAACTTTAGATAAGGCATTAGAAACTAAAGGTATAGAAAAAGATAAAAATATTGTTTTATATGATGCAAATGGAAAAGATGCAAAATCAGTAGCAAACTATTTAAGTGAAAAAGGGTACAAAAACTTATATACATATAATATAGCTGATTGGGCTAAAGATGAAAGTTTACCAATGGAAAGCTATGAGAATTATGAAATGTTAGTACCAGCAACTATAGTTAATGATATTTTAGAGGGTAAAAAACCTGAAACATTTGAAAATTCAAATAATATAAAGATAGTTGAAGCTAGTTGGGGAGAGGAATCAGAGGCATACTCTAAAGGACATGTTCCAACTAGTGTTCACATAAATACAGATACAATAGAACCACCTCCACAATGGATGTTAGCAAGTAATGAAGAATTAGCTAAATTTGCTAATGATTATGGATTTACAAAGGATGATACAGTAATAGTGACAGGTCCTGATGTAATGGCTTCATACAGAGTAGCAGTAGTACTTCGTTATATAGGTATAAATGATGTAAGAGTATTAAATGGTGGAAATAATGCTTGGACAAGTGCTGGATATGAACTTGAAACAAAAAGTAATAAACCAGTAGCAGGAAATAACTTTGGAGTAACTATACCAGCAAATCCAGATTTAATAGATACACAAGCAGAGTTAAAAGAAATGTTAAAAGATTCAAATAATGTTTTAGTAGATAATCGTAGTTGGGATGAGTATATAGGTAAAATTAGTGGATATAGCTACCACGATAAAAAAGGACGTATACCAGGTGCTGTATATGGTTATGCAGGAACTAGTGCTACAACTTTAGAAGACTATAGAAATATAGATAACACTATGAGAAATGCAGATGAGATAAAAGCTTTATGGAAAGATGCAGGAATTGACGCTAATAAGCATTTAATATTCATGTGCGGTAGTGGATGGAGAGCTGCAGAAGTTCTAACTTATGCAAATGTTATGGGATTTGATAATACTTCTTTATACAGTGATGGATGGATAGGATGGAGTAATAATACTTCTAATCCAACAGAAACTGGAGAGCCTAAGTAATGAAAAATAAGATTTGGGTTAAGATATTGTATATTTTAACTCTTATAATTCAAGTTGGTATAATTTCAGCTACTTTTATAATTGAGTATTTAACTAATAAAAAGGCTGGTGTTATGCATCATGTTTATTACAGAAGATATCAGTTTGAAAATAGTATTTTTTCACAAAGTAATATAAATACTCAAAAGATTATTTTGATTATTTTCATAGCTATATTTTTAGTTTTAGCTATTATGGCATTAAGAAGTAAAAGAAATAGATTTTTTAAGATTCAATCTATATTGACTTTATTAATTAGTTTAATATTGTATATAGTTATGAGCAGTAGTTATTTTATAAATATGCTAGCATATCATTATTTTATTATGGCTTTTGCCTTAGTACTTGTGATACAGGTTTTAGTATTATTCGTAACTTGGCTTATAGATAAAAAGTTTAAGTAATAAAAATACCCTGTCATATTTTTGACGGGGTATTTTTATTACTTAAACTTTTTAATTGATAGAATTTACATGATAAAAAATCTAGAAAGAGAAATACTTATTAATAAGCATTACGACTTGCTATAATTAAAAATAACTTTATATACAATATTATTTGTACTACTTGAAATTAATTTATAATAATGCTATAATAATTAGAAAATAGATGTAGAGGTGATTAGATAAAATGAACAATTAATCTTATTCAAAATAACGGTAATATAGTTTTCTAGTTTAAAAAGCATCAAGTAAGATGTTTTATTAATAGAACCTATAAACTACTTAAAGTTAAGGATAAGATTAAATGTTATAGTTATATCACTCAAATACAAGCAATTATAGCTTTTATTTGCATATCATAATATTTGTATACAATAACTTTCTTATCTTTTAAGTAGTAATAAATACTATTTAAGTTAAGGAAGTTTTTTTATTTCCTTAACAAAGGAGAGGATAATTATGGCACAAATTAAAATAAATAACTTAAGTTTTCAATATGATACTCATGGTGAAGATATATTTAAAAATGTATGTATTAATATAGATACAGATTGGAAATTAGGGCTAATTGGTAGAAATGGTCGTGGAAAAACAACTTTTTTAAAATTATTACAAGGTGAATATAAATATAGTGGCCAAATAATAAGTCCAGTAAGTTTTGATTATTTTCCTATGACGGTAGATGATTATAATAAAGATGCTTTAGAAGTTATGAGAGAATTAATAGCACCTTTTACTAAATGGGAAAAAGAATTAGAAATATACTCAAATAATATTGAATATATGAAAGAATATGGAGACGTACTAGAAAAGTTTATAGATCATGATGGATATATTATTAATGAAATTATAGAAAAAGAAGTTAGAAAAATGGGATTAGAAACAGAAATTCTAAATAGAACCTTTAAAACATTAAGTCTAGGAGAACAGACAAAGTTGCTTCTAGTAGCGTTATTCCTAAAAAAAAATAACTTCTTACTTATTGATGAGCCTACTAATCATTTAGATGCAGAAGGTAGAGAATGTGTAGCAAAATATCTAGAGAAAAAGAGTGGATTTATATTGGTTTCCCATGATAGAGACTTTTTAGATAAGGTTATTAATCATATTTTATCTATTAATAAGAACAATATAGATATTCAAAAAGGCAATTACTCAACATGGCAATTAAATAATAGCAGGAGAGATGAATTTGAAAAAGCAGAAAATGAAAAATTACTTAAAGATATAAAAAGGCTTCAAATAGCAGCTAAACAAAAGTCTAATTGGTCTAATAAAGTAGAAGCAACTAAGAAAGGATGTGGTCCTGTAGATAGAGGATTTATTGGACATAAAGCTGCTAAAATAATGAAAAGAGCTAAATGTTTAGAAAAACGTCAAAATAAAGCTATAGAAGAAAAATCCAAACTATTAAAGAATATAGAAGAAGTAGAAAAACTTAAGATAAGTAATATAGACTCTAGTTCAAATAAAATCCTAGAAGTTATAGATTTACAAATAATATATGAAAAAGAATTATTTAATAATCCAGTAACATTTAAAGTTAATCCAAAAGATCGTATTTGGATTAGAGGAAAAAATGGATGTGGAAAATCAAGTTTGATAAAATTACTAATTGGAGAGGATATTAATTATACAGGGTGCATAGATAAAGCAAAAAATATATCCTATGTTTCTCAAGATACATTTTATTTAAAGGGGAAAATTGAAGAATTTTTTAAAGAAAGAGGAATAGATGAACAATATTTAAAAAGCAGTTTAAATAAATTAGGATTTAATGATACTCAATTTGAAAAGAATATAGAAACCTGGAGTGAGGGGCAAAAGAAAAAACTGCTTATTGCAGCAAGTTTATGTGAAAGAGCAGAGCTTTATATTTGGGATGAACCTCTTAACTTTATTGATGTAATTTCACGTATACAAATTGAGAATATGATTTTGGAAGAACAGCCTACAATTATTTTTGTTGAACATGACCAATGTTTTGGAAATAAAATAGCTACTAAGATTATAGATATTAAATAAGTATATTTAGACTAAATAGAGAAAATTATATTTAATTTAAATATATATGATATGCTTCCTTTATAAGAAGTAATAAAAGTAATAGGTTATTTTAGTCAACAGAGCCTATTACTTTTTTATTTTAAAACTGACTAACTCGATTGTAAAATAGGATAGAGATTTCATTTGATATTGCTCAATATAGTCTAAGTTAAAAATATATCTGAATAATAACCTTTCTTAAAAGTAACTTTCTTTATAAATTGTATAAGATATATACTTATAAAAGCTATAGCAATAAATTTATTATCAATTTCAAAAAAATAAGGTACATAATTAATTAAAGTTAAATAAGAAATACAAACAAATATAGTAAAATTAAGTTCAAATAAAACATTAACCATCTTACCGAGAAATCTTTCTTTAAATTTATATCTAGGTTTAAATAGACACATAGTAGTTATTTTTAGATTAAACAAGGTATCCTTACATCCTTTTAAGATAATTATAGCTAAAATAATACTAACTAAAAATGGTAAATTAATACGTATATATAATATACCTGCTAAAGTTATAAACAAAGTAAATACAATAAATCTCTTTAAAGCCTTAGCTAAAAACAAAGCTAAAAATATAAAAATTATAATTGTGATAAAAATCTCCATAAATACTCTCCTATAAATTTATATATGTATATCTTATCCCAGTAAAAAAATGGTATACCATTATATTGATATGATTTAATAGATATTAATATTTTTATAATATTATACTAGCATAAATTTATAAAATATAAATTTTAAAAATTTAAGTCAATTATAAAATACAGATTTAAAGGAAGGAAACTTCATTTATAGTGATATGCATAATTTTAATAATATGTTAAAAGCTATTAAAGAAAATAGAAGTATAAATTTGTGAAGTTTAGCATAAATAGATTTAAATATGAATTCAGTAAAAGTAATTATATTTATTACTAGTTAAACCGAGAATAAAATAATTTTTTATAAATGGAAGTTAAATAAAATAAAAAAATATTTTATAAATAAACTATCATTAATATCATCTGTAATTAATATAATTAATATAATACATTTTTATTTATATTAATTACAAAGAATAGCGTATCTTTAAAAATTAAATAAATTAATATATTAAAAAATATGTATTAGAGTATATATCTTAGGAGGTAGTTATGAATCAATTAAGAGATAGTAAAACTAAAATAAACTTAATGAAAGCTTTTGCTGGAGAAAGTCAAGCTAGAAATAGGTATACTTTCGGAGCATCACAGGCAAAAGGTGAAAAGTTAGCTTTAATAGAGCAAGCTTTTTTATATACAGCAGACCAAGAAAGAGCTCATGCAAAGGTATTTTACAATCATCTTAAGGCATTATCTGGAGGAACTATACATATAGATAGTGGATATCCCGTAGAAATATTTGATAATATAGCACAAACATTAAGAGCAGCTCAACACGATGAATATGAAGAATGGGAAGAAGTTTATAAAAACTTTGCAAACACTGCTAGAGAAGAAGGATTTTTAGCTGTAGCTAATAGTTTTGATAAAATAGCTCAAATAGAAAAAATACATGGAGATAGATTTGGAAATTTTGCTCAAAAGATAGAAGATGGAACTTTATTTAAGAGTGAGAATGAAGAACAATGGATATGTTTAAATTGTGGTCATGTTCATACTGGATTAGAAGCACCAAAAGCATGTCAAGTTTGTCAACATCCTCAAGGTTACTTTATACTATATTCTAATTCTCCTTTTGGAAATTAAAAATAACCCTGTCGAAAAATACGACAGGGTATTTTTATATAGAATAATTTAAAAATATTATTAAAATATTATAATAGTTCAAAAAATTTAATAACTTACAATAAA
>CAJFPU010000051.1:0-13042 GCA_904418825.1 uncultured Romboutsia sp.
TCATCCTGAGCCAGGATCAAACTCTCAAAATAAATTCTTCGAATTTATGTCGCCAACGATATATCTTCGCTACTGCTTCAGATAAATCCGTTGCTCAAAATAAATTTGATTACCTGCTCAGACTAATCATTATCTGAATATCTGGCTTGGTTTGTTTAGTTTCAATTCTACAAATTAACCTACTGTTTAATTTTCAAAGTTCTTTTTTTCGTCCTATCTCTTGGACACTTATTACTATATCATCACTTTTTTATATGGTCAATACTTTTTTTAAATTTTTTCTATTTTTTTTAATTTTTTCTTAATTAGCTATACTTATACTTTTTTTAATACACATATTATACTCAATTTGTGAAAAAATATAATAAGACTATAATATTATTAATAAGGAGATGATATTTTGTCAAACTTTAATACTTTAAAAAATTTATATGAAGATGGATATAGATGTATTTATTATGATAAATTAGAAAATAACCATACTATTTATTTAAAAAACTTTGATAGCGAAAACTCTAAAGTAGTAGAGTTAATAGATGAAAATGAATTTTCTCAATTTCAAGATTATATTAATGATTTAAAAGTCCTTAATTAAATAAATTGTTTAATATAAAATTATTATATATTTTTATGATTAAATATTCTTATTATTTTATTATTTGATGTAATTCAATTTCTATAAAAAAATGCATTGGAAAAATTCCAATGCATTTTTCATTTTATTTAGTTGTAACTATTTTTTTTATTAATTGCAAAAGTTCTTCTCTATTTAATTCTATCTGTTTATTCTTCTTATCTTTATATTCTTGAAAGTTAACAACTTTTGAAATATATTTACTCATAAAATCACTTCCTATTTAACAATTATTAACTTCTTCCTATATCCTTAATTCTATAAAGTAATCGCATTTCCTTTTATTTTTAAAGTTATTTTGTTATATATGTTCATATTTTTTCCTTATAAATTTTTTTATAAAAATTTTTTTAATTTTATATTTTATATTTTCTTATTTACTTATTTGCTCTTTAATCCATTTCAAAGCAACATCTAATTGTTTTTCTTCGTCTTTTTCCTCTATAGTTGGATTTATACCTTTACCATTTATATATTCTCCACTTGGAGTAAAGTATTGCGCTGTTGTTAACTTATAACCCGTTCCATCCTTTAACTCTCTAACACTTTGAACTAAACCTTTACCAAAAGTAGTTGTTCCCACAGATATACCTACTTTATTATCTATAATAGCTCCAGTAAGTATTTCTGATGCTGATGCACTTCCTTCATTAGTTAATACTGCTATAGGTAAACCTAGCTTTTCTTTATCTGATTTTAGGTATTCAGTATTACCCTTATTATCTTTTGTATAAACTATAGTGCCTTCTCCTATTAAGCTATCTGCTATATCTTTACATACATTTAATAATCCTCCAGGATTATCCCTTAAATCTATAACAAGACCTTTTATGTTACTTTCTTTTAATGTATTTAATGTATTTTCAAACTCTTTATTTGTATGTTCACTAAATGATGTTATTTTTATGTACCCTATATTATTATCTAATACTTTTCCTTCTACTGTTTTAGATACTATTTCATCTCTTTTTACCTTAACATCTAATATTTGCTCGCCTCTTTTTATAGTTAGTTCTACTTCTGTTCCTTTTTTACCTTTAATCATAGTAATAGCTTCATCTGAATTTTTAGCCGATACAACTTTGCCATCAACTTTTAATATCTTATCCCCTGCCTTTATTCCACTCTTTTCTGCAGGAGATCCCTCTATAGGTGCAATTATAGTTATATGATCATCATCCGATGTCGGACTTATATACACACCTATTCCTACAAATGAACCACTCGTTTGCTCCTTTAATTTTTCAAATTCTGTCTTAGTATAATACTGAGAATATGGATCATCTAATCCAGAAAACATTCCTTTTATTGCTCCATCAACTAGTTTATCATCCGATGCCTCTTGATAAAAATCATCTTTAACTAATTCTTCTAATGCAATCATCTTATTATACTTCTTATATGCTTCATAGGTTTCTTTAGGAATTACCACTTTCTCACCTAATGCTATGTTTAATGTAGAAGTAATCATGAAAGTAATTACAACTAGCAACACACCGTATATTATAGCTTTTTTCTTAGATATCATTAAATTGCATCTCCTTTACTTAATACTCTGTATATTATATTACAAGCTATTTTTTTTATTACTATTATCATTTAATAGTTTTGATTTATCCTAATATAAATAGATTATATATAAATGATAATAAATATTATACCATACAAAAAAGGTATAACTTTTTATTTACAAATAACAGATTCCATTTTTAATTAAAATAGTTATTTTTATTTAAATTATATGATTTATAGGAGCTATGCATATAGTAAAAATAATATATAATCGGCCTGAAAATCTTATTCAGACCGATTATATATATCTCTTTATTATTTATTTCTATTTTCTTCTTTGTCTGTATTGTCATTAGAAGAATTTCTATATCTATCTAAATTCTCATTAACTAACTTATCTATTTCTTTCATACTTTTACCTGTAAGTATCTCTAATCCCTCTTCTATACTCTTTATTGCATATATATTAAATTTACCTTCTTTTATTGCCTCAACTACTTCATCTTTAAGAAGAAGATTTTTAACATTTTGTATAGGCATCATAACCCCTTGATTACCAGTAAACCCTTTTATTTTGCATACATCAAAGAAACCTTCTATTTTTTCATTTATACCACCTATCGGTTGTATTTCACCCTTTTGACTTACAGAACCTGTTACAGCTATATATTGTTTTATTGGTATATTCGCTATACTAGATATAATAGCGTATAATTCTGTACTAGATGCACTATCACCATCCACCCCACTATAATTTTGTTCAAATGTTATAGATGTAGTTATAGACAATGGTTTTTCTTTTCCATATCTTGAACCTAAATATCCACTTAAAATTAAAACTCCTTTATCATGTATACTACCACTTTGTTTTATTTCTCTTTCTATATTTATAACTCCACTTCTACCATTATATGTTGAGGCTGTTATTTTAGATGGCTTTCCAAATGAATATTCTCCTGTTCCCATTACAGCTAGTCCATTTATTTGACCAACCTTTTCACCATCTATATCTATTAAAAGAGTTCCATCTTTAAACATCTCATTTAGTTTCTCTTCATATTTATTGTTTCTGTATCTTTTTTGTTCTATAGCATTTTTTACATCTATACCTGTTATATATTCTTGATTCTCATCACTTATTGCATCAGCCTCATATATTATATCTAATATTTTATTAAATCTTGCCGTAAGTTTATCTTTACTATCACTTACCCTAGTACTATATTCAATTAATTTTTCTACAGCTTCTTTAGTAAAATGCTTTAAATTTTCTTCTTCACACTTACTAGCTATTAATTGAGTTGTTTTATATATATTTTCTTGATTTTTATCTATTTCTATATCAAAATCTGCCATTATCTTAAATAAATTTCTAAAATCTTCTTCATATGCATAAAGCATACTATATAAATAGTTGTCTCCAATTAATATAATTTTTATATCTAATTCTATAGGTTCTGGCTTTAATGTAGATGTTACCAAATATCCAAATTGCTTATTTAATGATTCAATCGATATAGTTCCTGTCTTTAAAGCTCTTTTTAAACAATCCCAAGAAAATGGGTTTGATAGTAAATCTTTTACATTTAGTATTAAGTATCCACCATTAGCTTTATGTAAAGCCCCTGGCTTTATTTCCATAAAGCTCGTTGTCAAAGCTCCTATTTCATTTTTGTATTCTATACACCCAACTAGATTATAATATGTAGGATTACTTTCTGATATAATCTTACATTGATTACATTCACTATTATCTATAAATAAATTAACTTTATATCTATTAAAAAATTTATCTTGATTTTTTGTAGACATAATACCTAACATTGCCATAGGATTTTGTCTGTTATCTCCATCTTCTTCTTTGAATTTATCTATATTTGTTACTATATCTATACATAAATCATCTATATATTTTTTTATCTTTTCATCATTTCCATATTTATTAATTAAGTATTGTTCATAAAAACTAACAAGACTCTTACCTACAGTTTTATCTAACTCTTTTAATTTATTCTTATATACTTCTTCACACATTTTTATCTTATCTATGTAATCTTTACTATCTTGATTTAATTTAAGTCCTTCTTCTCGTATTGTTTGGATTTCGATTGCTGTAAGATTTCCTAGCTCACTTTCTTGCATAAGTTCTCCATTTTCTTTTATAGGAATACTCATTAAACCTTTATCTGTAGCTTGAAATTTAAATCCTCTAGGTCTTGCAAATTCATTTAGCTCTTTTATTATATTTTCTATATTAGTTTCTAATTCACTCATCAATATTCTACTGTGATATTCATATTCTTTTGAGTTAAATATCTTTGTAACTTCATTTTTTAATTTATCTATAATATCTTCTATATCTTTTTTAAATACTTTTCCTTCTCCAGGTTTAAAAGACAATGATACCGGTTCATTTGCATTTTTAAAGTTATTTACATATACCCAATCTTTTAAATTGCTATTAGATTTTAAATTTTTTTTAATCAAATTATGAGTATAACGTGTTCTTCCTACTCCACTAGCTCCTGCTACATATATGTTATATCCCTTTTGTTTCATTTTTAGGCCAAATTCTATAGCTTGAACAGCCCTATTTTGACCTATTATATCTTTTACAGGTGTTATTTCTTTTGTTGTTTTAAAATCTAAATTTTCTAAAACATCTTTACATTTTAAATCTTCTATACTAACTTTATATTTATCTATATTTAACATTTATTCACCTCTAAGTATTATTTTAATTTCTATTTTTCCCTACTTTTTTATAAATAATTATTAAATATAAATATTTATTTAACTCAATTAAAAATAAGTGCCACTTAATGATTAAAACCTATTAAATAGCACTCTAATTTATTTACTAATTATTGTTTATGAACATATCCATATCATATATTCCATTATCTTTTTCTAAAATATATTGTGCAGCTTTTATAGCACCTTGAGCAAAAACTTTTTTTGATAAAGCCGTATGCTTTATTTCTATAATTTCATCAAGACCTGCAAATATAACTGTATGCTCTCCTGGTATTGTTCCTCCACGAATCGCATGTATTCCTATTTCTTTTTCTTTTCTTTTCGAATCATTTCCATATCTTCCATAATTAAATTCCATCGAATTATCTAGTTCTTTATTGATAGCATTAGCTATCATTTTTGCAGTTCCACTAGGAGCGTCTACTTTCTTATTATGATGTTTTTCTATTATTTCTATATCTGTCATATTTCCTAATATATTAGTTGCTTGTTTTGATAAATTTATTAACACATTCACACCTAATGATGTATTTGATGACATAAATATCCTTGTGAATTTAGATGCTTCTTTTATTTTAAGTTCTTGTTCTTCGCTAAATCCAGTAGTTGCTATTACAATAGCAATATTATTATTTATTGAATATTCAAGTAATCCATCTAAATTAGATGGCTGTGAAAAATCTATTATAACATCACACTTTTCTTTTATTGATAATGGTGATTCATATACTGGATAATTATTGTTATATAAATTTATATTTTTATCTATTCCTGCAACTATTTTCATATCATCCATTTCATCTATAATGTTAGTTAAAGCTCTTCCCATTGATCCATTGCAACCACTAATAACTACATTTATCACATTATCACCTCTTTTATTTTAAATTATTCTACTTCAATACCATACTTTATCATATTACTACGTAATATTTCTAAGTTTTGTTTACTTATATCTGTTAATGGAAGTCTAAGATCTCCTGCTTCCATTCCCATCAAATTCATAGCAGCCTTAACTGGTATTGGATTAACTTCTATAAATAACGAACTTACTAATTCATTTACACTTAATTGTAACTTTCTCGATTCTACAACATCTCCTGATAAATATTTTTCTACTATATCATGAGTCTCTTTAGGCAATACATTAGCTAAAACAGATATGACACCACTTCCACCAAGAGATAATATCGGAACTATTTGATCATCATTTCCACTGTATATAGAAAAATCTTCTCCACATAATCTAGCTATTTCAGCTACTTGGCTTATATCTCCACTTGCTTCTTTTATCCCTACTATATTTTCAATCTTAGAAAGTATTTCTACTGTACTTGGTTTTATATTAACACCTGTTCTTCCAGGTACATTATAAAGTATTATTGGCACATCAACACTATTAGCTATAGCTGTGTAATGTTTTACTAGTCCATCTTGAGTAGATTTATTATAATATGGTGTTACTATTAATAAACCATCTACTCCTACTTCTTGGCAATATTTACTTAATTCTATTGAATATGCAGTATTATTACTTCCACTACCTGCTATAACAGGTATCCTTTTATTAACTTTATCTACTACAAATTTTATAGTTATTTTTCTTTCTTCATCTGTCATAGTTGCAGATTCTCCAGTTGTTCCACATACTATTATTGAGTCTGTCTTATTGTCTATATGCCACTCTATCAATTCTTCCATTTTTTCATAATTTACTTTACCATTTTTAAAAGGTGTGACAAGTGCTACTCCAGATCCTTCAAATAATCTTTTCATACTAAAATCCCCCTTATTTTAGCTTTTTTATTAATAACTCAGCTATTTGAACAGCATTTGTTGCGGCACCTTTTCTTATGTTATCTGCTACAACCCACATATTTATTCCATTTTCAACACTGTAATCTCTTCTTATTCTTCCAACATAAACTTCATCTTTACCTTCTATATCTATAGGCATAGGATAAACATTATTTTTAACATCATCAATTATATTAACTCCTTCAGTTTCTTGAAGTAATTTATATATTTGATCCATTTCAAAAGTATTTTCAAATTCTAAGTTAATGCATACACTATGTCCATATTTAACTGGGACTCTAACAGTAGTAGCTGTTATTCTTATATCTTCATCATTTAATATTTTCTTAGTTTCATTAATCATTTTCATTTCTTCTTTTGTATAACCATTATCTAAAAATTCATCTATATGAGGAAGGCAATTATATGCTATTTGATGTGGATATTTTTTATTTTCTTCACCATTAATTCCATTTTCTAAGTCTTTTATACCACCTACTCCAGAGCCTGATACCGCTTGATAAGTAGAGTAAACTATTCTTTTTATTTTTAACTCTTTGTGAAGTTTTACTAATGGAACTACTGATTGAATAGTAGAGCAATTTGGATTTGCTATTATACCATTATTCCAATCTATATCTTTAGGATTTACTTCTGGAACTACCAATGGTATATCTTTTTCCATTCTCCAAGCACTGCTATTATCAACTACTATAACTCCATTATCTCTAGCTATAGGAGCAAATTTCTTACTTACATCTCCTCCAGCTGAAAATAGTGCTATATCTATATCTCTATTGAATGAATCTTCTGTTAATGCTTCTACTTTATACTCTTGACCTCTAAAAATTAATATCTTTCCTGCAGATTTTTCAGACGAAAAAAGATATAAATTTTTTATAGGAAAATTTCTTTCCTCTAATACCTTTAAAAATGTCCTTCCAACCATTCCTGTTGCACCTACTATAGCTAAGTTTACTTCATGCATTTTTTATCCCCCTAATAATTTTAATTCTTATTATTAAAAATATAAAATTTCATTATTATATTTTTTCTACATATTATAGATTAAACTCACTCCCTAATAATTCTATAAATCTTTGTTTATATTTATTATCAACTATAAAAGATATACTTAATTCAGATGTAAATACTTGTTTAAACTCAATATTATCTTTTTTTAATATATTGAATATTTTATTTATAACATTATAGTTAATATCTTTGCTAACAACCGATATTGTGCTTACATCTAAATCTTTACAAACTTCCACACAGTTTATTTTTAGTTTTATTTCTTCCATAGCTTTATCTACACAACCTAAGTCTCCTTTACTTACAATAAAAGAAAGGTTACTATATTCATCATCAGAAGCTACTTCATTTATCATTTTTATTTCTAGATTATTATTAGATAATATTTCTAATATTGTAGATGTGTCATTAGACTTCGATAAAATATTTTTTATAGTTAATATAGAAGTGTTATCATCTATAGCGATTCCTGTTATAGGTTTATAATTTATCGTATTTTTATTTTCTGTTATATAAGTTCCCTTAGTATCTTTGCTACTTGAAGTTACATATATTAAAACATTTTTTCTATAACCTGTTTCTACTGAAGTAGTTTCCATTACACCAGCACCTAACCTTGCCATTTCTATCATCTCTTTATAACTTATATAATCTAACTTTTTTGCATTTGGATAGAATTTAGGATCAACAGGATATATTCCTTCTACATCAGTGTATATAACACATTTACATCCAAGTGATGCAGCTAATGAAACAGCAGTAGTATCTGAACCACCTCTTCCCAATGTTGTTATATCTCCATCTTCATTTATCCCTTGAAATCCTGCTATAATAACAATTTTTCCTTGTTCTAGATTTTCTTTTATTCTATCTGTATCAATGTCATCTATCTCACTTTTAGTATGAATTCCTTTTGTCTTTATACCTACTTGATATCCTGTAAAAGATATTGCATCATATCCTAAAGACTTAATTGCAATAGCTAATAAAGATATTGATATTTGTTCTCCTGTTGATAAAAGTACATCAAATTCTCTTTTATCAGGATTACTAGATATTTCTTTAGCTAAATCAACAAGCTTATTTGTTGTTTTCCCCATTGCAGAAACCACAACTACTACATCATTTCCTTTTTCTTTTTCTAGTATTATTTTTTTTGCAACGGATTTTATTTTTTCAATACTTCCTATTGATGTCCCACCATATTTATGAATTATAGTACTCAAAATAACACCCCTTTTTTCATGATAATATATGCTATGTTAAATTATTAATATTGGTTATTGTTTTTTCAGCATTTATTATTGAAAAAACTGCTTTTTACAATAAAACTTATCTATTAAAATAATAGAGTCGATTTTTATTATAAAATCAACTCTATTACTTTATTATATTAATTTTCATCTACTGATGTGTTCAATTCTATTGTATCAGGTAATTCATTTAAATTTGTTTCAACTACTATGTATGGATATGATTCTTCTTTATCCTTGTATACTACTTTTACTCTCATTATATTTTTATCATCTTGCTTTACAATATCTATTTTATCCATTTCTATACCATGATTCTTATCATTACCTCTAGTTACAACTACATAAATTTTATTCTCCAATTTAACAGCTAATGATCTCTCTTCATTTACATATTTATCCATCATATCTAGTATTTTTTCTGGTATAGCCTCTCTTTGTAAAATAGTATAGTCAACTGGCTTTGACTGCTCCATGAACATGTTAGGTATAACTATAAATCCACCAATTATCAATATCATAACTATAGCTCCATATATTACACCTTTAATATTAAAATTTACTTTATTCATTTATATCACCCCCATATTTAAATATATGAAGCATGTATAATTCTTAGAAGAATATAATAAAAAAGCTATGAAATTTCATAGCTTTTTTATTATAAATCTTCATTTTTAATTATATAACTATTTGCAGTAAACTCTGTACCTTGCCTATATTCACCTATATATAAGGTACTCTTACTAGTTTTATCTACAACTATTATATTTTCTGTGTAATTATTCTTCCTGTCTGCTATATTTGAATTATAATCCTTGCAAGCACTTGCTAATATATATATCTTGTTATCTATGACTCTAAAGTCTGATATGTTAATCTCTTTATTTAATTTATTTATACTATATTTTTCATTATTAAATATTAATTTTTCACTATCTAAATTTATAGAAGTAAGATTTAAATTCACTTTATCTTTTTCAACTGAATAAGTTAATAAATTTAACATCTCCCCTTCAATATCTAATAGATATTGATCTAAAGGTAAATTTAAATTTATTTTATTGTTTATATAATCAAATTTATTATTTTCTATATCATAATAAGCTAAATAGTAAATATTTTTTGATTGTTCTTTATTCTTCATAAAGAAATATATTCTATTATCAACCGTAAATGAATTATAATTAACCACTCTATACTTAGTATCTTTATCTATCTTCATATTTATTTTATTAACAGGCTTCGCTTCTCTAGCATTAAAATCTACCTTAGATATTTCTACATAATCTTCTAATTCATCTTTTTCACCCTTTTTTATATTTGGTGAATTTTCTTGTTCACCAATTAAAGCAATATATACATTGTCCTCATATTTAGTTACTAATGGATTATAATTAATATTATTTTGAGGCTTTAAACTATTTGGTATTTCTATCTCAAATTCTATTGTTTTACCTGTATTTATATTTTTTTCATTAATTGTAGTTAATAATTTAACGTTTGATTCAGTATGTAAATCATTTATATACTCTAAGTATCCTACACTATTTTCATCAGAATATATACGATTTATATCATATATACCATATGTAAACAAATCTCTGTTTTCATTTAAAATTTTCGAATACTTATATATTTCAGGATTTTGCTTTACATTTTTATTAAATTCATAATTGTCTTTACTTAATATTAAATTATTTCTAGAATATATACCTCTATTATCCTGACTAAACACTACCACATCTCCTAAGCTTGATTGCTTACCTACTATGTTTTTTAGTTTGTATTTAGGTTGAGATACTATCATAGCTCCAGTCAAAATTACTATAGAAGATAAAGATATTCCTAAAGTTATTATCGATAATTTTTTACTCATATTTTACCTCCTATAAACTAACCCTTTTATTTAATAAATTTATTGATATTAATGTAGATACTATAAACATTACTAAATAGTATAATAAATGTACTTTTAATAATATATCTGAATAAATGCCGTATGAAGTAGTAACATATATATATAGTACTATTGATGCAACTACATATATAGCACCTAAAACAGCACCTACTTTCCTAAAACTTCTTTCTATCATTACTCCAGTAAATAACACTGTAACTGCTAATATTACACCTAAAACATCTATCATTACAAAGTCTATAGGTTGATTAAATACTAAATTCCAAAATCTATTTTGTCGTATTAACATAGTTTGAAATACATTTAAAAATCCCTCTGCATTCACATTTAATATTATTTTTATAATAAATAAATCTATAAACCAAAATAAAAATTGAGATGCTATTATACCAAATATCATCATTATTACAGTTAAAAACTTTGATATGTATATATTAAATCTCTTTTGAGGAAGCATCAGTAATGTAGCTATGGTTTTACTTTTTGAAAAGTAATCCCTATACCAAATAACTAAAGAGTATAAAAGGCATAATAAGACAGCAAATGCCATAGCCATCTTAGTCATTGAACCTAAATCTCCTACTATATAAGTATTTATGTACTCCAAACCTTCAGAACTTTTTAATGTATGCATAGTAATTAAATTTCCTTCATTATCAACAGTTCTTCTTGTTATAAAAAATATTTTGTATAAAGTCGCTCCAATATTTGAAGTAAATAATAATCCTATTAATGTAAAATATATTTTGTATATACGCTTAAACTCCATATCATATAAAGTTAATATATTATTCATTCCTATAAACCTCCCTCATTTTATCAACTATAGACATCCCCTCTCTTGTACGAAGCTCTTCTGCATTAAATATACAAGAAACTTTCCCCTCATCTATTAAGATAACATCATCAGCTATCATTTCAATTTCACTTATTTCATGAGTTGTAAGTATTATACTTTGCTCTTCATCTATATATTTTGTCATTATACTTAAAAATTCTTCTCTTTTAAAAATATCTATTCCTGAAAAAGGTTCATCAAGTAGTGTATACTTTGCATTTTGCGCAAATCCTAATATTATTTTAACTCTTGCAATATTTCCTTTTGATAACTTAGATATCTTTCTATCGTCAGTTAAATTAAATAATTCTAACATTTCATAAGCTTTTTCATCATCCCAATTCTTATAGAAATGTTTCATAAATTCAAAACTTTCTTTTATTGTATATTGAGCGAAATGATTATCTACATCTGGTACGAAAGAAATTTTATTATAAGTATCAGAACTTATTTTTTCATTATCTATCAATATTTCACCCTTATCAGGTCTGATAAGACCTGCTATACATTTTAATACTGTTGATTTTCCAACCCCATTTATACCAAGGATGCAGGTTATTTTTCCTTCTTCTATATTAAAAGATATATTGTCTAATGCTTTAACTTTTCTATATTTCTTACTTACATTCTTTACCTCTATCAATACTTTCCCCTCCTTAGTACTTATTGTTTATGATTTCTATAAGCTCTTCTTTCTCTACATTTATAGCTTTCATATTTTCTATAAATACATCCATAGACTCATTTATAAGTTCTTGTCTAATTTTACTTATTATATTTTTATCAGTAGTTATGCTACTTTGATAACTTTTTATTGTATTTATAATCCCCATCTCTTCCATCTCCTTATATGATTTTTGAACTGTATTAGGATTTACCTTTAGAAGTTGAGCCATTTCTCTTCTTGAAGGTATTGTATCACCTGGATTTAATTCCCCTCTTACAACTTGTTGTTTTATATATCGTATTATTTGTAAATAGACTGGTTCTCTATCATTTGGTATAAAATTCATTTATTCACCTCCGTATCACTGTACTAGTTCAGTAGTACACATATAACTGTATTATATCAATAATACACATCATATGCAACTATATTTTTGTATTTTTAATAAAAATTTTGCTTCACTCATGGCTCCAACAACTTCGTCCGTTGCTTAAAATATTTTTTACGCCCATATTCAATACATTGATGTAACTATATTTTCAATTTTATCCATAAGCATTGAAGTAATATAATTACCTTAAACATAAAAAAGTAGTATCTAATCTAATTGTATAGATTAAAATACTAC
>CAJFPU010000051.1:13048-14241 GCA_904418825.1 uncultured Romboutsia sp.
AATATATATGTTTTAATAAAGTTCCTACATTTTTATACATAGTCTATCTATGGTAATATGAGGAGCTTTATTTATTTCATCAATAAATTTATTTATTGCAGTTTTTACTATTGCTACACTAGAAAAGAACTTATTATTTATAATACTTGATTTTATCCAACCCCATAATCCCTCAATCAAATTAAGTTCTGGGCTATAGGGAGGTAAAAACATTAATTCTAATCTATCTTTTTCTTTCATCAGAAATGGTTGTATTAACTTAGCATGATGAATTCTAGCATTATCTAAAATCATAACAATTTTACCCGTAGGGTACTTGGCTAATATATTCTCAAGAAACTTTAGGAATACATTAGCATCATATCTTTCATGTTCTTCACAATAAACCATTCCTGTTATATAATCTAAAGTTCCTATCATTTTGACACCAGGATTTTTACCATATGTAGGTATTTTTTTCTGTTTACCTTTAATAAACCATGTTTTCTGAATAGCTTGATAATCCCTAATCATAGATTCATCTTCAAATAAAATATGATTAACTTCTCCTTCAAAGTATTTTTTTTAGCACTTCAAAATCTTGTTTAAATTTTTCTTGTTTTTCTTTATCAGATTTAGCTAATACATATGTTGGTCTAGTGTAACTAAGGTTTAATCTATTCATAGCAACATATACTGCACTATGACACATATCAATATTAAATTTCTTATGTATATACTCTTGAACAAGTGCAATAGTCCAATTACATCTATTTTTAAAGCCTACCTCCTCCGGAGTATGAGTAGTTATAATATCAACTAATTCAACCTCTTGCTCTTTTGAAAGCTTTCTTTTCTTACCAGGACTATACTTCATTTCAAGTCCTTTTAATCCATTGTCTATATAATTTTTTATATAAATACCTACGGTGTGTTTTTCTAAACATTCCATTTGTGCAATATCTTTATTTTTAAACCCTTGTAAATGCTTAAGTACAACAGAGTATCTTTTGTATAATCTAATATTATTTGTATTTTTCATAGCTAACTTTAACTCTATTATTTTTTCATCTATGTCAACATCTTTATCAAATCTTTTCATATGAATCCCTCCAAGTAAATTGAAAAATAATTATTGTTATTTTTTGTTTCTTGAAGATTTCTATAGATGAAATTTTTGGTTATTGAATTTTCTTATTTAAAACATATATATT
>CAJFPU010000052.1 GCA_904418825.1 uncultured Romboutsia sp.
TCTTCTATGTCTTTATCTAAGATATCATCATTTTTCTTATTTACTATATTTAAAACTCCTGTTAATTCATTGAATTTATCTAAACACATCTTTGCAAATTCTAATGAAGATGTTTCATTTACATTTGTATTTATAAACTTTGATAATTCAAAAATAGCACTTACTGCATCTGCTGTATTTAAATCATCTTCCATAGCATTTATAAACTTAGTTTTATAAGATTCTAATTCATTTACTAATCCTTTTTCTTCATCTTTTATAGAAGATTCTGATAAATTACTTATAGTGAACTCTAATTTTTCTTTCGCATTATAAAGTCTTTCAAGTCCTGCTTTTGCTTGATTAAGCATTTCATCACTGAAATTAACAGGATTTCTATAATGAGCTGATAACATAAAGAATCTTACTATCTCTAAATCATATTGCTTAGATATATCTCTTACAGTGAAGAAGTTCCCTTTTGATTTACTCATTTTTTCATTATTTATATTTATATATCCGTTGTGTATCCAGTAATTAGAGAATGTTTTTCCACTTCTAGCTTCACTTTGAGCTATTTCATTTTCATGATGAGGGAATGCTAAGTCTTGACCTCCACCATGTATATCTATAGATTCACCTAAATATCTATTAGACATAACCGAACATTCTATATGCCATCCTGGTCTACCTTCTCCCCATGGACTATTCCATCCTGGTTCACCTTCTTTTTTAGACTTCCATAAAACAAAATCCATTGGATGTCTCTTTTGATCATTTACTTCTATTCTTGCTCCTGCTTCTAACTCATCTTGATTTTGTTTAGAAAGTTTTCCATAACCTTCAAACTTCTTAGTATCAAAGTAAACATCTCCATTTACTTCATAAGCATATCCTTTGTCTTCTAGGTCTTTAACAAAATCTATTATTTGTTGTATATTATCTGTAACTCTTGGATGCACATCTGCTCTCTTTATTCCAAGACCATCTGCATCTACAAAGTATTCATCTATGTACTTATTAGCTACCTCTTCAGGGCTTATACCTTCCTCGTGTCCTCTTTTTATTATTTTATCATCTACATCTGTAAAGTTTTGAACAAAAGTTACATCATATCCTTTGTATTGTAAATATCTTCTTAAAGTATCAAACATTATAAAAGGTCTAGCATTACCTATATGTATATAGTTATATACTGTAGGTCCACATACATACATTTTTACTTTACCTTCTTCTAATGGTATAAATTCTTCTTTTTTTCTAGTTAATGTATTATATAATTTCATACTTATCACCTCGCTACATTGTTATATATTGTTATGAATATTTATATACTATATTATAATTTACTACTATTATATGCTTAGTATAAAAAATTATCTTTATTTTAAATATTATTTACTTCTCTTCTAAAAAAGACTTTTTATTTATACTACACATTTTAAAAGTCTCTTCATTTATTATTTTTTGATCTTTTAATTGTTGTAATATATTTAAATAATCAGTGCATAATTTATTTAACTCATCTTTTACTTCCTCAAGTATCATTAATTCATCCTCCTTAAAAACTCTTGCATGAAGTTGTATTCATTCTACACATCTTAATATATTACTTTTATTTAGAACAAATTCCTTTACAAGTATACCCAAATCTTTTCACCAAATAACTACATAAAGAAAATATATTTTTCTAACTCACATCGACAAATCTATATACTAATTAATTCTTTAAATTTATATAATAACTAGCCTTAGATATATTAATATTACTTTTATTTAATAACCTAGTAATCTAAATTTAAAATACTATAATCATTTACATATAAAAAAGTCCACTTAAAATTAGTGGACTTTTAAATACTATAAAACATTATTTTTTACATATTTTATTCTATTTAAGCAAGATTCTTTTCCTAGAACTTCCATAGTTTTTGGAAGATCTGGTCCATGCATTTGACCAGTTAATATTATTCTTGATCCCATGAATAGATTCTTACCTTTTATTCCATGCTCTTTTTGTATTTCTTTAAACATAGCTTTTACGAATGCTTCATCTACAACCTCTGCATTTTCCATTTTAACTTGTAATGCATTTATTAAAGTTGGTATATGCTCTAAATTTAAGAACTCTCTACATTCTTCAGTTTCTAACTCAACAGTATCTCCAAAGAATATATTAGCATGTTCAGTTATTTCTTTTACATATTGTAATTTTTCTTTAAGAACTGATACCATACCTTTTATAAAATCATACTTAGTTTCAGCTTCTTCTTCTGTTATAAATCCAGCTTCTACTAAGAAAGGTATTGCTAAATCTGTTAAATATGCATCATCTGCATCTTTTATGTAATGTTGATTAACCCAGTTTAATTTTTCTGTGTCAAATACTCCACCACTCTTAGATACTCTTTCCATAGAGAATGCTTTTTCTAATTCTTCCATAGAGAATATTTCTTGATTATCTTCTGGTGACCATCCAACTAATGCAACATAGTTAACTAGCCCTTCTGGTAAGTATCCTTTTTTCTTGAAGTCTTCAACCGCAACATCACCATGTCTTTTACTTAACTTTTTCTTTTCTTTGTTAAGTATATTTGGTAAGTGTACAAATGTTGTTGGCTCCCATCCAAATGCCTCATATAAATAAACATGCTTTGGAGTTGAAGAAAGCCATTCTTCTCCTCTTATAACGTGAGTTATTTCCATTAAGTGGTCATCAACAACTACTGCAAAATGATATGTTGGGAATCCATCAGTTTTTATTAATACTTGATCATCTAAATCATTAGTATTAAATTCTGTTTCTCCTCTAACTAAGTCATTGAACTTTATAACATGATTTTCTGGTAATTTTAATCTTATAACGTATGGCTCTCCTGCAGCTATTTTAGCTTGTACCTCTTCTTGAGTAAGGTCTCTACAATGTCCATCATATCTTGGAGTTTCTCCAGCTTCTTTTTGCTTTTCTCTTACTTCATCTAATCTTTCTTTTGTACAGAAGCAGTAGTAAGCTTTTCCATTGTCTAATAATTCTTGTATATATTTTTTGTATATATCTAATCTTTCAGACTGTATGTAAGGACCGTTCTCACCTTTTTGAACTATGTTTCCATTTTCATCTAACATAACACCTTCAGTATGGTTAACACCAGCCCAGTTCATAGCTTGAAGCATATTTTCTATTGCTCCTTCAACTAATCTTGTTTGGTCTGTATCTTCTACTCTTAATAAATACTCTCCGCCCATTCTCTTTGCAAATAAGTAGTTATATAAAGCAGTTCTTAAACTACCTATGTGTACAAATCCAGTTGGACTTGGAGCAAATCTTACTTTTACACTCATGTCTTTACCTCCTATAAATATGTATACGTATCTATAATATCAAAATAAGTCTTTATTGTAATGTTATTTTATCCAAATAATATAAAAAATTCGCTTTGCTCAAAATACAACTTATATTTTATCCAAATAGTCTGTTGATAACTCGCTTTTTATGAAAATTAAAATAGTATATATATCCACATTTTAACTTAATATGTTAATAAGTTCGTGGATTATATATACTACTTAGCTATTTTGTAATTATCCTAACTTAATGTTATTTTTTACAAATTCAGCTTCAACTCTTGATTTTATCTCATCTAAAGATATTACTTCTTTCTCTTCAGATTTTCTTAATTTGAATTCTACTTTTCCATCTACTATATCTTTACCAACAGTTATTCTCATTGGTATACCTATAAGTTCACTATCTTTAAACTTAACTCCAGCCCTTTCATCTCTATCGTCTAATAATACTTCTACACCCATAGCTTCTAATTCATTGTATATCTTTTCAGCAGCTTCCATATGTTCTTCTTTCTTTATGTTAACTGGTATAACTACAACATGGTATGGAGCTATTGCTAATGGCCATGTTATACCATTTTCATCATGATGTTGCTCTATTATAGCTGCAGCAGTTCTTTCTACACCTATTCCGTAACATCCCATTACTACTGGCTTAGACTTACCATCTTTATCTATAAAGTTACATCCCATAGCTTCAGAATATTTAGTTCCTAACTTGAATATATGTCCAACTTCTACCCCTCTAGCTATTTCAAAGTGACTTCCACACTTAGTACACTTATCTTCCTCAGTTACATTTCTGAAGTCTCCTACTGTTCCTTCGAAATCTCTTCCGTAATTAGCATTTTCTATATGGTACTCAGTTTTGTTAGCTCCTATTATTAAGTTTCTAGCATTAGCTACTTCATTATCTATTAATACATAGTCAGCTTTTATTCCTATTGGTCCTGCAAATCCTATTTCTGCATTAGTTACAGCTTTTACTACTTCTTCGTTAGCAAGTTCGAACTCAACAACTCCACCTACAGCATTTCCTACTTTAGTTTCGTTAACTTCTCTATCTCCTCTTACTACTACTGCTACAGTTTTCCCATCTGCAACATATACTAAAGTTTTTGCAAATTTGTTTGCTGGTAATTTAAAGAAGTTTTCTAATTCTTCTATAGTGTGTACACCTGGAGTGTGTACTTCTTTTAATTCTTTCATTTCTTCAGTTGAAGGCTCTTCTACTACAGCTACTGCTTTTTCCATGTTTGCTGCATAATCACATCCGCTACAGAATACTATTTCATCTTCTCCAACTTCTGATTTAACCATGAACTCTGCAGAAACTGAACCACCTATAGCTCCTGTATCTGCTTGAACTGGACTGTTGTCTAATCCACATCTTGCAAATATATTTGTATAAGCATCAAACATATCTTGGTATGACTTGTCTAATCCTGCTTCATCTATATCAAAGCTATAAGCATCTTTCATTGTGAAAGATCTAGTTCTCATAACACCAAATCTAGGTCTTCTTTCATCTCTATATTTAACTTGTATTTGATATAAGTTTAATGGTAATTGCTTATAAGAAGTTATTTCTTGCTTTATTAAATCTGTAAATACTTCTTCATGAGTTGGTCCAAGGCAGAAATCTCTATCATTTCTATCTTTTAATCTCATCATTTCTGCTCCCATTACATCCCATCTACCAGACTCTTTCCAAAGTTCTGCTGGTATAAGAGCTGAACAAAGTATTTCTTGACATCCTTTTTTATTTAATTCTTCTCTTATTATATCTTGGATTTTATTGAAAACTCTTATACCCATAGGTAATTGGTTATATACTCCTGATGCCATTTTTCTTATCATACCAGCTCTTAACATTAATTGATGACTTGTTATCTCTGCATCAGCTGGAACTTCTCTTAATGTTGGCATAAACATTTTTGACATTTTCATATTATGTTTCCTCCTACGTTCACTTATGTTTTTTATTTTTAATAGTAAAACTTCCACAAAAAAACCTTCCGGCTCTATACTTATGTATAGAGACGAAAGGTTGAATTTCCGCGGTACCACTCTAATTAGCCCAAAGGCTCTCTTTATGGGATATAACGGTCCCTACCGTAAAAACTTTTTACCGTTTTTAAGCTAAAAGACTGGTTCAAAGACTTCTTCTTAGAAACTTCCACCACCGTTTCCTCTCTGTAAAGATTTCATCTTCTACTATTTCTTAATCATTGCTCATAATTTATTATTTATGTATAGTATATACAATCTCTATTGTAATATTACTATTTATCCTTTATCTTATTTACTAATATTATATTATTTAATATTACTTGTCAACTTTAACTAATAAACAAATACTTTGAGCTGCTATTCCTTCTTTCGCTCCAGTGAATCCAAGTCCTTCTTCTGTTGTTGCTTTTACATTTATATTATCTATTGAAGTATTTAAGGCTTTAGCAATATTTTCTCTCATGCTTTGTATATGAGGAGCCATTTTAGGACTTTGAGCTATTATAGTACAATCTATATTGCCTATACCATATCCTCTTTCATTAATCAAATTATATACAAACTCTAATAATTTCATACTATCAGCACCTTTATACTTTTCATCTGTATCAGGGAAGTGCTTACCTATATCACCTAAAGCCAGTGCACCTAATATAGAATCCATTACAGCATGTATTAATACATCTGCATCAGAATGACCTAATAATCCTTTTTCATGCGGAATATCTACTCCACCTATTATCAACTTTCTTCCTTCTACTAATTTATGTACATCATATCCTAATCCTACTCTCATATTTGTCCTCCCACTAATCTTGAATTTTTAATATTTGACTTCCAACGCTTAAATCTTCCTGCGTGGTTATTTTTATATTATTATATGAACCTTCTACCATTTTAACCTTATATCCAATTCTCTCTACTAGCATAGCATCATCTGTTCCATAAAATCCGCTTTTAAATGCATCTTTATATGCATCTATAAGTATATTATAATCAAATGTTTGTGGAGTCTGAACTGCCCACAATACACTCCTATTCGGTGTATCTACTATATTTTTATCGTTGTCTATAATCTTTATAGTATCTTTAACTGGTACTCCTACAACTATAGCTTTGTGCTCTTTTACTTCTTCAATACAATTGTATATAATTTTATCAGATACAAATGGTCTAGCTCCATCATGAATTAATACAACATCACATTTTTTATCTAATAACTTTAATCCATTGTATACAGAGTCCTGTCTTTCTTTTCCACCATAAGCTATCTTTATATTTTTAAAATTATATTTATCTAGTATCTCTTTTTTAAAGAACTCAGATTCATCTTCTTTTACAACAACTACTATATCTTCTATATTTGAATTATTATAAAATTTTTCAATTGTATAAGCTATAATTTCTTTTCCTTCAAGCTTTATAAATTGTTTATTAATTCCCATCTTCATTCTACTGCCTGTTCCTGCAGCCACTATGACAACACCATTCATATTTGCACCTCTTATTAAATACTAGAATCTTTATATTAAAGAAAGGTGCCTCAAAATAAAATAATTTATATTATGAGACACCCTCCTTAAAATTTATTAGTTTTTTGGTTTTCCAAATATCATTCTTCCTGCTGGAGTTTGTAGCACTGATGTAACTAATACTTTTATAGTTTCACCCATATGCTTTTTACCTCCATCTACAACTATCATAGTTCCATCATCTAGGTAAGCTATACCTTGACTATGTTCCTTACCTTCTTTAACAACCTGAACAACCATTTCTTCTCCAGGTATTGCAACTGGTTTTATGGCATTAGCAAGTTCATTTATATTTAATACTTCAACTCCTTGAACTTGAGCTACTTTATTTAAGTTGTAATCATTAGTAACTACTTTGCCGCCTAAAACCTGAGCTAATTTTAATAATTTACTGTCAACTTCAGCAATATCATCAAACTTTTCTTCACTTATTTCAACTTCTATGTCTAATTCCTTTTGAATTATATTTAATATATCAAGGCCTCTTCTTCCTCTAACTCGCTTTAAATCATCTGAAGAATCAGCTATATGTTGTAACTCATCAAGTACAAACTTAGGTATTATAAGTTTTCCTTCTATAAAGCCAGTCTTACATATATCTGCTATTCTACCATCTATTATAACACTAGTATCTAATATCTTTGGTGGAATACTTTTTATTTCTTTTTTTACATTTTTTTCTTTTGTTGATGGCGCTAATTTAGATAATTTACTTATATTAAATAAATCATCCTTACTCTTTAAAGCTATTCTTATCCCTAAATAACCCATAAATCCATATGTAATAAAGGTTAAAATACCTCCTACTATAGGTATTGAATTTATTAAGCCACCTACTAAGTAAGCTATAACAAATCCTATTATAAGTCCTATAGAACCTAATAATATATCTGTTTGAGGATATTTTGATATTTCCTTATCCATAAGTTTAGCTATATATTTAAATTTATCTATAATCCAAGGTCCTATTATATAAAATATACCTCCTATAATTAAGCCTACTATTATTGATATTAGTATTGAATTTTTGCTTATTCCAAGTAAAAATACTGGGAATGTATTAGCTAACGATGAATATACAGTAAATCCTAAAACAAAACCAAATATACCTATCATCGCTCTTATTACTTTTTGTATCAAATTTTCACCCCCCTGACTATTTTGTTAATATTTACTTATTATAATCTATAATACCTTATATATTCAAGCACAAAGTAATAGTTATATCTATATATGCCTATCTAATAAAACTAACTGCTTCATTTTTATAAGTCCATTTTTAATATAAGTTGCCCTTATTTCACCTATTCCTTCTACATCATCTAGCTCTTCTATTGATGCATTTAATATCTCTTGGAAATTATCAAAGTAATTTACTAAATTCTCTATTATTGTAGATGGTAATCTATGTATTTTACTAAGAATTCTATATCCTCTAGATTTTATAGCTATATCCATATTCTCTGAAAAACCACTATGTCCTAATAATTTAGCCATATTAGTTAAATCTAATAATTCTTCAGATGAGAAGTTTTTAATTTTTTTCTTAAATTCTAAGATATCTACATTTCTTTTACTATAATCTTTAAAAATAAGCTTTTGGTCCATTTTCGTTGTCCCCATTAACTCCTCTAACTGCATCTTTACAAGCGTACCTTCTGCTCCAAGCTCAATTACATATTTTTCAATTATATTTGTTATTCTCATTACCATTTCTATTTTTTGTATAACTATTGCTACATCATATATTGTTACTAAATCATTAAACTCTAAAGCATTTAAATTTATTATTGCTTCATCTAGTACAGATTTATATTTTTCAAGAGTTTGCAATGCTTGATTTGCTTTAGTAAGTATTTTAGATATGTCTTCTAAAGCATATTTTTTGTCCCCTCTATATACTGTTATTATATTTCTCCTTTGAGATATAGCAATAACTATAGCACCTGTTTGTTTAGCAACTCTTTCTGCCGTTCTGTGTCTAGTTCCTGTTTCTGATGTTGGTATTGAGTAATCAGGTATAAGTTGTGCATTAGCAAAAAGAATTTTTTTTGTATCACCACTTAAAACTATAGCACCATCCATTTTAGCTAATTCATATATGTATGCTGGTGAGTATTCTGCATTTATACAAAATCCTCCATCAACTACTTCCATTATTTCTTCACTAGTTGCAAGTACTATAAGCCCTCCTGTTTTAGCTTTTAGTATATTATCTAACCCTTGTCTTAATGGACTTCCAGGTGATATCATTTTTAATGCATGTATAAGATTTTTATTACTTAGGAAATCCTCCATTATTATTTATTACCCCCTAATACAATATTTATTGCTTGTCTTAAATTATCTACAGGCCAAATTTCTATGCCTTTAGTATCTTTAACCACTTCATAATTATTTCTTGGTATAACCATCTTAGTAAAACCAAGTTTTTTACATTCTGCGATTCTTTTTTCTATAAAACTTACTGCTCTTACTTCTCCTGTAAGTCCAACTTCTCCAGTTACTGCTATTGTTTCATCAACTGCAATATTTCTAAAACTAGATGCGATAGCTATTACTATACCTAAATCTATTGAAGGTTCATTTATTTTTATTCCACCTACTATATTAAGGTATACATCTTGATTTTGAATTTGAAGTCCTACTCTTTTCTCTAAAACAGCTAACAACATACCTACTCTATTATAGTCAACACCTGTAGAAGTTCTTTTTGGTATACCGTAACTTGTCGGTGATACTAAAGCTTGCATTTCAAGCAACATTGGTCTTGTTCCTTCTACAGTAGATATTATAACAGAACCTGCTACATCTTTTGGTTTTTCTGATATAAGTATTTTTGATGGATTTTCAAGCTCTACTAATCCTAAGTCTCTCATCTCAAATACTCCTAGTTCATTAGTTGAACCAAATCTATTTTTAACAGCTCTAACTAATCTATAAGTATTATATCTTTCTCCTTCAAAGTATAATACGGTATCAACCATATGCTCTAATAATTTAGGTCCAGCTAAAGAACCTTCTTTTGTTACATGTCCAACTACAAAAGTTGATATACCCATTTTTTTAGATATTTTCATAAACTTAGAAGTTCCTTCTTTTATTTGACTAACTGTTCCTGGTGCTGAAGATATTTCTGGACTATATACAGTTTGAATAGAATCAAGAATTATAAGCTCAGGCTTTATATTATCTAGTTGTGCTTCTATTAAGCTTAAATTATTTTCTGCAAAAATATATAAATTATCAGAATTAATTCCTAATCTCTGAGCTCTCATTTTTATTTGAGATTCAGATTCTTCCCCTGATATATATAATACCTTTTTTCCTGAATTTGCAACATTGCTAGATACTTGAATTAAAAGAGTAGATTTTCCTATTCCAGGATCTCCTCCTACTAATACTAAAGATCCTTTTACTATTCCTCCTCCAAGTACTCTATCTAACTCATTTATACATGTTGAAAATCTTTCTTCTTCTTTTGTTTCTATAGAATTTATATTTACAGGTCTTGATGAAGATTTATCAATAATAAATACATCTTTATTTGATATTTTTTGCTCTACTTCTTCTACTAATGTATTCCATTTTGTACACTCTGGACATCTACCTAACCATTTAGATGTTTCATATCCGCACTCTTGACATACATATTTTGTTTTTATTTTTGCCATTTATAAATCACCCTTAATTTACTATTGTATATTTAATTTTAACATATCTATACTCTATTATGTAAAGTATTATAAAAATTAAAAAATGAGGAATATACTCCTCATTTTAATTTTATAATACTTCACATTTATATACTATTTTGTTATTGTCAATTTCAGCAATAACACTATTTCCTTTTTTTATATCTCCTTTTAATATTGCTTCAGATAATGTATCCTCTAATTCTCTCTGAATTGCTCTTTTCAAAGGTCTTGCTCCATACTCTAAATCTAAACCTTCCTTAGCTATCAGCTTTACAGCTTCTTCACTTATTTTTAAATCTATATCTAAACTTTTTAATCTTTGAATTACGTCTCTTGTCATTAATTTTACTATTTCATATATATGGTACTCTTCTAATGGATGGAATACTATTATATCATCTATTCGATTTAAAAACTCTGGTTTGAATTTTTGTTTTAACTCACCCATTATACTTTCTTTCATTTTATCATATTGATTTCTTGTGTCTTCTTTATCTTTATTTGTTTCAAATCCTAATACTTTATTTTTATTGATTTTAGTAGCTCCAATATTAGATGTCATTATTAATATAGTATTTTTGAAATCTATCATACGACCTTTTGAATCTGTAAGTCTACCATCATCTAATATTTGTAATAGTATATTAAATACATCCCCATGAGCTTTTTCTATCTCATCAAATAATACTACTGAATAAGGATTTCTTCTTACCTTTTCTGTTAATTGTCCACCTTCATTATATCCTACATATCCTGGAGGTGATCCTATTAATTTAGATACTGCATGTTTTTCCATATACTCAGACATATCTATTCTTATTATTTGATTTTCATCTCCAAATTGAACTTCAGCTAGAGCCTTACATAACTCAGTTTTACCTACTCCAGTTGGTCCTAAAAATAAAAATGAACCTATAGGTCTCTTAGGATCTTTCAAGCCTGCTCTAGACCTTCTTATTGCTTTAGAAATAGACATTACTGCTTGATCTTGACCTACTATTCTACCATGTAATATTTCTTCTAAATTCAATAATTTATATGCCTCTTCTTCAACTATTTGATTAACTGGGACTCCAGTCCAAAGTTCTACAACTTCAGCTATTATTTCTTTATCTACTATTCCTACATAAGATTTTTTATGATTTTCAATATTTGGTATATTATCACTTAATTTAATGCCTATACCTAAAATTTCATCTTCTATAATATCTTCATTTAATTTATAATCAGTTTCTTTATCTAAAGTACATTTATCTGTACTTATTGAATTTTTTTGAAGGCTATTTTCTCTCAATCTTACTCTAGATGCTGATTCATCAATCAAATCTATTGCTTTATCAGGTAAAAATCTATCAGTTATATATCTTATAGCTAAATCTACTGCTGCTACTATTGCTTCATCTGTTATTTTAACATTATGATGACCTTCATATTTTTCTCTCAATCCTTTTAATATTTCTATAGTTTCTTCTTTAGTTGGCTCGGTTATTAAAACTGGTTGAAATCTTCTTTCTAAAGCAGAGTCTTTTTCTATGTGTTTTCTATACTCATCTATTGTTGTAGCACCTATAATTTGTATATCTCCTCTTGATAATGCAGGCTTCAATATATTAGATGCATCTATTGTACTTTCTCCTGTTGAGCCAGCACCAATTATTGTATGTAGCTCATCTATAAATAAAATTATATTTCCATTCTTCGCAACTTCTTCTATAACCTGCTTCATTCTTTCTTCAAACTCACCTCTATACTTAGCTCCTGCTAACATAGAACCCATATCTAAAGTATATAAAACTTTTCCAATAAGATTATCTGGAACATTTCCACTTGAAATATTTATAGCTAATCCTTCAGTAACAGATGTTTTTCCAACACCAGGATCACCTATAAATACCGGATTATTTTTAGTTCTTCTACTTAATATTTGAATAGCTCTTTCTATTTCTTTCTCCCTACCTATTACTGGGTCAATTTTATTTTGACTTGCAATTAACGTTAAATTTTTACCATACTTCTCTAGTAGTTTTGAAGATGCTTGTATTTCAGATGGATAATTAGATTTACTTTCTTGATTTGTTGTAATACTATCTAATCCAACAATATCAATTATTAATTCAACTATATATCTATCCTCTATACCAGCTTCTTTTAATATATCAACAGCTATACCTTCTCCTTGTTGAAGTATACCTAATAATATATACTCAGTATCTATATATTCAGATTTAAATTTATCTGCGAATATCCCCGAAATTTCTAATATTTCTTCACTTCTATTACTCAATGTTAAATCTATTGGTGTTATTGGTATTATACCTTTTTTATCTATTATTTTATCTTCTATATATTTTGGTGTTATTCCTAACGTTAATAATACCTTCGAAGCTACACCACTACCTTCTTTTGATAAACCTAATAACAAATGCTCACTATCAACTCTATTATGCCCTAACCTTCTAGCACATTTTAAACTTAGCTCTATAACTTTTTTAGATTTCTGTGTAAATCTACTAAAATACATACTCTATCACCCCTTTTAGATTATCTGTATTTTATATATCAAATATTTAAGCACTTTCATCTGTACGTAATAAACTAATAACTATATTTTGTGGTATATTTGCTCTTAATTTATCTTTGAGTTTTAAAATAGGCATACATAATCCCTTATCTTCTATAGAAGATTATATTACTTTCTCTTTCTATAAGTATATTAATTTCTTGTAATAAATTTATAACTTCTTTAGAAGTCTCATAAGCTATTTTATTTCCTACTTTTCATTTATTAAGAATTTCATATATTTATATTTATCTAAATCAATCTTCGTAATCTGTATATATCCCCCTCCACCTTTTTACTATCTATATAATATCCTTTATCTATTATAAATCTTGTCATTAATACATAATTTATTTAATATGGTGCACAATTAAATAAAATTGCTAACTCATTACGTTTAATTTTTATACTATTGTCACTGTCCATTAAATTCTTTATAAATGCTTCAATTTTATCAGTTATTGATGCCATATACATCACCATTTAATTATATAAATTTGACTTACTTTGACTATCGATTAATATAATTTATATGATTGTTTGTTAATAAAGTTTACACTATAAAAATTTATTTAATATAAAATATAATTATATTAATAATCTTTTTATTCATATAATACTAACGTTATTTTATATAATATTTTTATAATAATTATATTGTTTATCATGAAACTACAAATTATAGATATAAAACTTTCTATATTATATAGCTATAATATATCTTTAAATATTTAATCAGTTACGATAGTTATTTTACTAAACATATTAAAATTGCTATATACAATTTTCTAACTATTAACATATATCTTATTAAACTCTAGTATTTTCAATAATTAAATTTAACTAGCATAACTAGTTACTTAATGATTTATTACTTATAAAAAATAATTTACTCATATTGATATTTACTTTATTCTTTAGCTAAAATACTTTTATGATAAAATTAAATTCATTTATATAACTTTTATTTATAATCTTATCATCAAATATTTAAGTAATATAATTTTTAAAATTAAAAAAGCCAGAGGATATATACTCTAGCTTTAAATATAATAAATAAAAAAAGACTACGTGGCTACGTGCTACTCTCCCAGGCGGTTGCCCACCAAGTACCATTGCCGCTAAAGAGCTTAACTTCTGTGTTCGGTATGGGA
>CAJFPU010000053.1:0-12698 GCA_904418825.1 uncultured Romboutsia sp.
GTTAAAGATGTTGATATAGTACTTTTAAATCCAGTTGATTCAGATTCGGCTATAGCATCGGTTATGATAGCTAATAACTCTGATTTACCAGTTTTAACTGTAGACAGAGTTGCAAATGGTGGTAAGGTAGTATCTCATATAGCATCTGACAATATAGCCGGTGGGGATATGGCTGCTAAGTTTTTAATAGAAAAGTTAAATGGTAAAGGGAATATAGTTGAATTAGAAGGAACTGCAGGTTCTTCAGCTACTAGAGATAGAGGTCAAGGATTTGATGAGGGGATAAAAAATAGCGGATTTAATTTAATAGCAAAGCAAAGTGCAGACTTTGATAGAACTAAAGGTCTTACAGTAATGGAAAATATAATCCAATCAAAAGGAGATATAGATGCAGTATTTGCACAAAATGACGAAATGGCACTAGGTGCACAAAAAGCATTAGAAGATGCAAATATGAAAGATGTATTAATAGTTGGATTTGATGCAACTGATGATGCAGTAGAAGCGGTTAAACAAGGTAAAATGGCTGCAACAGTTGCACAACAACCATTACTAATAGGTGAAACGGCAGTTAATACAGTTCATAAAGTATTAAGTGGACAAACTGTAGATGATTATATACCAGTTGAATTAAAATTAATAACTAAGTAAAGATAAGTGTCTCATTAATATGAGGCACTTTTTTACGCTTAAGAAAATTATATTACTTTAATACTTGTAGATAAACTTTCAAATATATTTAAATCAATGTATTGGATTTGAGCGTAAAAAAATTGAGCAACGGACGAAGTCGTTGGCGACATGAATGAAATGAATTTTATGCTTGTACAAATTCAAAAAAATTAAAATTAATTATAAATATTGAAATTTGAATGATTATTAAGATTTTATTTTAATATAAGGTTGTCTTATTGTAACTATTTTGTAATAAATTTGATAGAAATGCTTTACAAACAAATAGCAATCGACTACTATTTAGAATATAAAGTTTACAAAATAGTAACAAATATAGAAAATTAAATACTATAAAAAATTTTAAGGAGGAGCTTTTATGATAAAGAAAACTGTACTTAAATTCTTGTTAGTATTGACAGTTATATTTACAATAGGAGCAACTAGCATATTTGCTGATAGCACAGGAGTTGTTACAGCATCAAAATTAAATGTAAGAAAAGGACCATCGACTAAATATAGTAGAATAGGAAGTTTCAATAAAAATAAAAAAATAACAATATTAGGGCAAAGTAATAATTGGTATAAGGTTAATTTAAATGGAAAAGAAGGTTGGGTAAGTAAAAAATATGTAAAGGTTAGTGGAAACAGTACTTCAAGTAGCATTTCACAAAATTCTAATAGTAGCTCAAACAATAATGTAGTTCGTACAGTAAATGTAGTAGCTACAGCTTATACTGGATATTCAACAACTTCAACAGGTCAAAAACCAGTATGGGGAACTATAGCTGTTGACCCTAAAATTATACCATATGGTACTAAAGTATACATACCACAATTTGGTAGAACTTTTATAGCAAATAATACTGGAGGAGCCATAAAAGGAAATAAGATAGATATATTTATGAACACTAAAAAAGAATGTTACAACTGGGGAAGAAGAACTATAGAAATTCAAATATTAGGATAATTTATATAAATAAAAATGGAGCTAATCTTAATTTAAGATAGCTCCTTTTGCTTTTATTTTTTAGATTTACTTAGATATTTTTTATTATTAAATAATAGCATAAAAATGCTAAGTATAATACCAAAAACAGATAAAGCTATAAATACAGTTTCATCAGTAGATGAAAATCTGTTAAAAGTTATTATACATATAAACGTAGCAATTAATAATAAAATATCATACATCCTGTCCATTTAAGAAAGTGTTCCCCCTTTATATTGGTAATAAGTACTTTAAATTCACATACAACTTAGATGATACTTATATTATATACTAATTTAATCGATAAATTGTCTTTTTGGTATGTTAAATTTAATAGTATTTTCAATTTCTTCTAGCATAGGTTTATTTTTAGGGTCTATGAAAAGACAAGTATATCCTTTTTCACCAGCTCTACCACATCTACCTATACGATGGATATAAGATTCTACAGTTTCAGGTATATCATAATTGTATATATGAGTAACTCCTGTAACATCTATACCACGAGCAGCAACATCAGTTGCTATTAAATATTGTATATCTGCATTTCTGAAAGATTTCATTATACGTTCACGTTTAGACTGTTTTACATCACTGTGAATTTTAGCACAATTATAACCACGTCTTGCTAAGTCTTCTTCAAGCTTATCAACTCTTACTTTGGTTCTACAAAAGATTATAGATAAAAATGGATTATCTTTATCAAGGCACTTGCAAAGTGCATCTTGTTTATTTCTATCAGTAGTTTCAACAACCTCTTGAATAATATTATCTAAAGTAACTTCCTTAGACTTTATAGATATTACACTAGGGTCTTTCATATATCTATAAGCAAGCTTTTTAACAGCTGAGTCCATAGTCGCTGAGAAACATAAAACTTGAGACTTTTTAGGAACATCTTTCATTATAGTTTCTATATCATTTTTAAAGCCCATAAAAAGCATTTCGTCTGCTTCGTCAAATACAACAGTTTTTAAGTTTTTTAGATTTATAGTTTTTCTCATTATATGGTCAATAAGTCTACCTGGAGTAGCTATAACTAAATGGATATTTCTTTTTAGTTTATTTAATTGAGCATTTATATCTTTTCCACCATATGCTGCTAATATATTTATATCTTTACCTTCTTTTAACTTCATAGCTTCTTCAGTAATTTGAATAGCAAGTTCTCTTGTAGGTGTTAAAATAAGTCCTTGAATATTATTGTTATCTAGAGATATATTTTCAAATAGAGGAAGTAAAAATGCTAAAGTTTTACCAGTACCTGTTTGAGCTTGAGCTATAACATCACATCCATTTTTTATAATGTTTATAGATTCTTTTTGTATAGGTGTTGGTGTTGAGATACCATTTTTTAATAAAACCTTTACTATGTTTTCACTAATTCCTAAATCTTTAAAATTCATAAACTACTACCTTTCATTTTAAGTATTTTAAATATTATTTATATATTTATAACTAATCTATAATACCACAATAATTTACTTTATTCTAATAGTTTCTATAATAATATATGCAAAAAACGATAACCTATATATCTTTGATTATACTTCATATATATTAGGGTCCTAAAATTATATAATTTCATTACATTTAAAAGATAAAAATGAAAATAATAAATTATATAATGTGAAAAAATTGGAGGATCATATGAAGTGTAAATGGTCATCAAAAGTAAACAATGAATTAACTTGCTCTTATGAAGCTCATGAAAATGGATATTGCATATTTCATAAAAAAAATAAAACAAAAAAAGAAAATGAAGAAGTTATAAAGTTAATAAAGAAAAAAAAGATAAGTGATTTTAGTGGATTTATATTTGAAGAAAATTTTAGTATAAATGATATAGTTAATTATAATTATAATGAATTAAACTTTACAGAAACTATATTTATAAAAGAAGCTTTATTTGATAATTACACATTTAAAGGTAAAATGGTATTTAATGATACTAAATTTTTAGAGTTTACTACATTTATAAATAGCAAATTTCTTTATTCTACAGTATTTAATAATGTAATATTTAATAAAAAGTATTCTAAGGAAAAAGTATTTATTGGAGTAGTATTTAAGGGACAAAATTTAGTTATAGATTCAGTACATAACCTTCCAAGGATGGATGGAATAAAATTTGATGAATGTTCAAAATTTATATTATTAGATACTAAATATGAAAAAGAAGATTATATAAGTGGAAAGATAAATTATAGAATAGCTAGAAATCAAGCAAATAAAATAGGAGATCTTGAAAGAATAGGATACTATTATTATAAAGAAAGATATTATGGATCTAAGACTATAAAAGCAAGCGATTATCCAACCTATAAAGATTATTTATCATCTAAATTTTTCGATGGATTATCAAAATACACAGTAGGTTATGGTGAAAGGCCTTGGAATATATTAATAGTAAGTGTTCTTACAATAAGTATATTTGCACTTTTATACATGATTATAGGAGTTAGAACTCTTGATAATGAATTAATAAGAATAAGTATAGATGAATTAAAACATTATTCATTAATTGAAATATTAGATACATACATAAGTTTTTGGTATTTTAGTATGGTTACATTTACCACAGTAGGATATGGAGATATGCTAGTAACTTCAATTATTGGAAAAATATTAGTAAGTTTAGAAGTTTTTTTTGGAGTAACAATAGGTGCAGCATGGGCATCTGTAATAATTAAAAGAATGATAAGATAGTTAGTAAATAATTACTGATATATTATTTATATAAAAAGGAAAAGATTTATATATACTTATTAATCCAAGAAGGTGATCATTTTGAGAAAAAGACTAAAAAAATTACTAGTATTAACATTTGTATTAATGATATCAGTACCTACTTTAGCATATTGCGATGATAGCAATAAAGTAGACAGCTACTCTAAATCATCAATACTTATAGACCAAGTAACAAATAGAGTAATGTTTGAAAAAGATCCAGATGCAAAAATGCCACTTGCAAGTCTTAGTAAAATGATGACGTTTTTAATAGCTTTAGAAGCAATAGAAAATAAAGAAGTAAATAAAAACGACATCATAACAATAGACAAAGATATGGCAAAAGTAAAAGGATCTAGTTATCACTTAAAAGTAGGAGAAAAAGTACCTCTTTATGAACTTATGAAAGGGCTTATGATAGTATCAGGAAATGATGCTTCAATAGCAATAGCAAAGCATATTAGTAAAGATGAAAAAACATTTGTTGAAAGAATGAATGCTAAAGCAAAAGAAATAGGGATGACAAATACAAGTTTTGTAAATCCAAATGGTCTTCCTATATATGATATGCAAAATCCTAAAGCTCTTCCTAAGGAAAATATATCAACAGCAAGAGATATAGCAAAGCTTGGTAAATATATGTTTGACAACTATGAAAAAGAAGTAGTAGCTATAACTGATATGCAAGTTTATTCATATCCAGAAAGAGGATTTCAAAAGAATAATACTAATGCACTACTTGGTATTATACCTGCTGTAGATGGTATAAAAACTGGATACACTGGAAATGCAGGTTACTGTTTAGCCTTTTCTATGGTAGTAGATAAAGATAAAAATAATGAAATAAAACATAGAATGATAGGTGTAGTACTTGGAACTAACCATAAACAAAAAAGAACTTCTGCATCATTATCTATATTAAAATATGGTAAAGAAAATTTCTCTACTAAAAAAGTTATGGAAAAGGATCAATTAATAGGTAAAAGATATATAAAAGGATTAGAAGAATTAGAAATAACATTAAAAAGTAACGATGAACTTTATGCAACATTAAAAAATACTGAAAACTTAAAATCTCAAATAACTTTAAAAGAATTAAAATATCCAGTTAAAAAAGGTGAAACAATAGGTGTTATAAAATACTTTACAGAAACTGGACAAGTTATAGGTAGCGTAGATATAATAAGTTCAAATGATGTAGATAATATATCACTTATAACAAAAATAAAAATGATGTTTATTGATTAAAGTCCATGAAAAAAGTATATAATTTAGATAAAAAAGGATAAAAATAAAAGATATAAAAAATATTGTAATTTTAAAATCCTTATGATATACTATCTAAGGTGAAAAACAAAATAATAATCACGCACGACAATGTGATCTTTGAAAGGTGCCTACGAAAGAGGTTTTTCAGAGAGATGACCATGTCGGAGGATAAAAACCAAGGAGGACTAAAATGTCAGTAATATCAATGAAACAATTACTAGAAGCTGGTGTACACTTCGGACACCAAACAAGAAGATGGAACCCTAAGATGGCTCAATATATATTCACAGAAAGAAACGGAATATATATAATAGACTTACAAAAAACAGTTAAGAAAGCTGAAGAAGCTTACAAAGCTATGAAAGAAGTAGCTGAAACTGGAAAGCCAATATTATTCGTAGGAACTAAGAAGCAAGCTCAAGAAGCTATAAAAGAAGAAGCTGAAAGATGTGGAATGTTCTACGTTAACGAAAGATGGTTAGGTGGAATGTTAACAAACCACAAAACTATACAAACAAGAATAAACAAATTAAGAGAATTAGAAAGAATGGAAAACGAAGGTGTATTTGAAGTTCTTCCTAAGAAAGAAGTTATAAAATTAAGAGCTGAAAAAGAAAAGCTTGAAAAATACTTAAACGGTATGAAGGATATGCCTGAATTACCAGGAGCTATGTTCGTAGTAGACCCAAGAAAAGAAAACATAGCAATACAAGAAGCACACAGATTAGGTATACCAGTATTCGGTATAGTTGATACTAACTGTGACCCAGAAGAATTAGACTACGCTATACCAGGAAACGATGACGCTATAAGAGCTGTTAAGTTAATAACTGGTGTTATGGCTAACGCTATAATAGAAGCTAGACAAGGTGCTGAAGAAGAAGTAGAAGAAGTAGAAGCTGAGCAAGAATAATAAAACAATTTAATGGTAAGGGTCTCCCTTACCATTAATAATATATACATATGGAGGGTACTCAAAATGGCTATAACTGCACAAATGGTTAAAGAATTAAGAGAATCTACAGGCGCTGGAATGATGGACTGTAAGAAAGCTTTACAAGAAGCTGAAGGAAACATGGAAAGAGCTGTAGATATATTAAGAGAAAAAGGATTATCTAAAGCTGCTAAGAAAGCTGATAGAATAGCTGCTGAAGGTTTAGTTGCTATAGAAATAAACGAAGATAACACAGTTGCTTCTATGGTAGAAGTTAACTCTGAAACTGACTTCGTTGCTAAAAACGAAGATTTCAAAACTTTCGTTAAGGATGCTGCTTTAATGGCTTTAGCTACTGATAAAGAAGACGTAGCTGGATTATTAGCTGAAACTCATAACGAAGGAATAGCTTTATCTGAAGTATTAAACAACAGAATAGCTACAATAGGAGAAAAGTTAGACGTAAGAAGATTCGTTAAAATAGCTACAGAAGGTCAAGTAGCTGGATACATCCACGGTGGTGGTAAAATAGGTGTTTTAGTTGAAATGTTAACAACTGCTAAAGATGCAGAAGTTATAGCTATGGGAAGAGATATAGCTATGCAAGTTGCTGCTATGAATCCTAAGTACGTTTCAAGAGATGACGTAGATCAAGAATATATAGCACATGAAACTGAAATATTAACTCAACAAGCTTTAAACGAAGGAAAGCCAGCTAACATAGTTGAAAAAATGATAAAAGGTAGACTTGAAAAGCAATTAAAAGAAGTTTGCTTATTAGAACAACCATTCGTTAAAAACGGAGACTTAACAATAAAAGCTTTAGTTGCAGAAACTGCTAAGAAAGTAGGAGCTGACATAACTTTAGGAAGAGTTGTTAGATTCGAAGTTGGAGAAGGTATAGAAAAGAAAGAAGAAAACTTTGCAGAAGAAGTTGCTAAGCAACTTAAGTAATTGTAAAAGAGAACACTTAAGTGTTCTCTTTTTTTAAAAAAACATATTAGTCAGAATGTAGGGAGGATTTCTTTTTATGAAACCAATGTATAAAAGGGTACTGTTAAAACTTAGTGGTGAAGCACTAGCGGGAGATAAAGGTTTTGGAATAAACAACGATGTTGTAAGTGAAATAGCAGTAGCAATAAAGAAAGTTCAAGAAATAGGGGTTGAAGTATCTGTAGTTGTTGGTGGTGGAAACTTCTGGAGAGGTAGAACATCAGAAGGTATGGATAGAACTACAGCAGATTACATAGGGATGCTTGCAACAGTTATGAACTCTATGGCACTTCAAGATGCACTTGAAAACATAGGTGTTCAAACAAGAGTTCAAACTGCTATAGAAATGAGACAAATAGCAGAACCATATATAAGAAGAAAAGCAGTTAGACACTTAGAAAAAGATAGAGTGGTTATATTTGGTGCAGGAACAGGAAATCCATATTTCTCAACAGATACAGCAGCATCTCTTAGAGCGGCTGAAATGGAAGCAGAAGTTATATTACTTGCTAAAAATGTTGATGCAGTATATGATAAAGATCCAAAAGTACATGCTGATGCAGTTAAGTTTGATGAGTTAACTTACTTAGAAGTTTTACAAAGAGAATTAAAAGTAATGGACTCTACTGCAACATCTTTATGTATGGATAACAAAATACCTATACATGTATTTGAATTATCTACAGAAAATATAATAAAAGCAGTTATGGGTGAAAAAATAGGTACTATAGTAAAATAGTATTTTAAGTTATAAATGTATAAATCGATAGTAAATAAGGATATATTCTTTGTAAAGTTAAATTTTAAATATATCCTTTATAAATTAAATTTAAAAATATAAATAAAACATATTATTTATATTTTTAAAAAGTAAATTTTTAAAAAGTAAATTTTTACTTAAGAAGGAATTTAATAAAAAAAGTGTAAATATTAAATATATTAAAATGATAAATAATATATTTATTCAATATAGATAAAAATATTTATTATATAATAGGATATAACTATATATAATAAAATTATAACATGTAGGAGGACAATAACTATGAGATTAGATGTACATAAGCAATTAGAAGCTAAGATGACTAAAACAATAGATTCATTAAAGCATGAATACACAACTATAAGAGCAGGAAGAGCAAATGCTCAAATGTTAGATAAAGTAAGAGTTGACTACTACGGATCATTAACTCCAATAAACCAAATGGCTGCTATATCAGTTCCAGAACCAAGAACATTAATGATAAACCCTTGGGATAAGTCTTCTATGGCTGAAATAGAAAAAGCTATAAGAAACTCTGATTTAGGACTTAATCCAACAAATGACGGACAAGTTATAAGAATATCAGTTCCTGCTTTAACAGAAGAAAGAAGAAAAGAATTAGCTAAGAGAGTTCATAAAGTTGCTGAAGAATTCAAAGTAAGACTTAGAAACGAAAGAAGAGATGCAAATGATGCATTAAAGAAAATGGAAAAAGACGGAGAATTAACTGAAGACGAATTAAAGAAAGCACAAGATGAAGTTCAAAAGATAACTGATAAATTCATAAAAGAAATAGATGCAGTTGCTTCAGCTAAAGAAAAAGATATAATGGAGGTATAATATTGGATAAATATTATAACCTTTTAGGCCTTCAATTAGAAGAAGTAGAAAAGTATCTCAAAGAAAAAAACATAACATACACTATAAAATCTATACAAGGTAAAAAAGACTTGGATAAACTTGTCATTCCTAGAGTCATAAAAATATCAGAAATAGATAATGGTGTACAATTACTAATAACTAAGTTTTCTGACTCCCTAAAATAGGGGTCAGAAATCTTTTAATTTAAGCAAAATTTATATTGGAGGCAAAAGCTATGAATAGTTATGACATAAATTTAGAAAAAGTGCCTACTCATATAGCTATAATAATGGATGGAAATGGTAGATGGGCAAAAGCCAGATTCCTTCCTAGAACTGCAGGACATAAAGCGGGGGTAGAAGCAATAAGAGAAGTAATAAAAGAATGTCAAAGATTAGGGGTAAAACATTTAACTTTATATGCTTTTTCAACAGAAAATTGGAAAAGGCCTAAACTTGAAGTAGATACACTTATGACTCTTTTATCTACTTATTTAAGTAAAGAGATTAAAGAGTTACATAAAAACAATGTAAAAGTAACATCAATAGGTGATATATCAAAGCTTCCTAAAAATTGTGTAGAACAATTAAATAATGCATTTGAATTAACTAAAGATAATACTGGAGTTAATTTAAACCTTGCTTTAAACTATGGAAGTAGAGATGATATAAAAAATGCAATAATTAATATAGTAAATGATGCAAAATGTGGTAAAATAAATATAGATAATATAGATGAAAATACTATAAAAAAATATTTAGATACAAAGTCTATACCAGATCCTGACTTAATAATAAGAACAAGTGGAGAACAAAGACTTAGTAACTTCTTAATGTGGGAAGCTGCGTATTCTGAGTTTTATTTCACTGATATACACTGGCCAGACTTTAATAGAAAAGAACTTCAAAAGGCAATATATGTATATCAAAATAGAGACAGAAGATTTGGTGGGCTAAGTAAGTAGTAAGGAGAAAATTTATATGCTTACAAGAATAATAGCCGCATTAGCTTTAGTGCCATTATTTATATTCATTATAATTGGTGGAATACCATTGTATATAGCTGAAATGGCAATACTTGCTATAGCTTTAAGAGAATTTTACAAAGCATTTAATGCAAAAGATATACATCCTATAGAAAATATAGGTTATATATTTATAGCATACATTGGTTTAAAAAATATACTTAATTTAGGTGGAGAGTATGCTTATATAATGATATTTGTATTATTCTTATACTCTATAACTTATCTTTTAAAATGTAAAAATAATATAATTGATATTGCAATAACATTTTTTAGTATATTTTATGTAGCTATATCTATAGACTTTATAGTTTTAACTATAAATAACTTCGAAAGAGGCTCAATTTATGTATGGACTATATTTATAGTAGCCTTTCTTACTGATACATTTGCATATTTTACAGGATACTTATTTGGAAAACATAAGCTTATACCAAAGGTAAGTCCTAAAAAGACTATAGAAGGAAGTATCGGTGGAATTATAGGAAGTACGGTAGGTTGCATGATATTTGGATATTTATTTAACTTAGATATGACTACTATGATAATTATAGGTAGTATAGGAAGCATAGTAGCCCAATTTGGAGATTTATTTGCATCATCTATAAAAAGATATGTAGGTATAAAAGACTATGGAAAATTAATACCAGGTCATGGTGGTGTGTTAGATAGATTTGACAGTGTGATTTTAGTTGCACCATTTGTATATTATGTAATTATATTTTTAGCCAAATAAAGCTTTAGCGTATGCTAAGGCTTTTTTTGTGAATTTTATTTCAAATTGGATAAAATTGTTTAACTTAGTGGTATAATATATAAAGTATAATACTAATAATATAGAAAGGGAATAAACATGAAAAAAATATCAATCCTTGGTTCAACAGGATCAATTGGAAAACAGACATTAGATGTTGTAAGAGAACATAAAGATAAATTTGAAGTAATAGCAATATCTGCAAATAGCAGCGTAGACTTATTACTTAAGCAAATAAAAGAATTTAAACCAAAATACGTAGCAGTATACAACGAAAAATCTTGTGAAAAATTAAAAAGCATGATACCAAAAGATATTAATATAGAAGTACTAAGTGGGATGGAAGGATTAAAGAAAATATCATCACTTCCAGAAATAGATGTACTTTTAACAGCTATAGTAGGTATGATAGGACTTGTGCCAACTTTAGAAGCTATAAAACACAAAAAAGATATAGCACTAGCAAATAAAGAAACATTAGTATGTGCAGGAAAGCTTGTAATGAGTGAAGCAAAGAAAAATGGAGTTAAAATACTTCCAGTAGATAGTGAACACAGTGCAATATTCCAATCTTTAAATGGAGAAAACTACAAAGAAATAGAAAAAATAATATTAACTGCATCAGGTGGACCATTTAGAGGAAAGAAAAAAGATGAATTATTAAATGTAACTAAAAATGAAGCACTAAAACATCCTAACTGGTCAATGGGAAGAAAAATAAGTATAGACTCATCTACACTTATGAACAAAGGACTTGAAGTAATAGAAGCTAAATGGTTATTTGACGTTGATGTTGACCAAATAGAAGTAGTTGTACATCCACAAAGTATAATACACTCAATGGTTCAATTTAACGATAGCTCAGTAATAGCTCAACTTGGATGTCCAGATATGAGACTTCCTATACAATATGCACTTACATATCCACAAAGATATGAAAATGGATTTGAAAGACTAGACTTAACAAAAATATATACACTAACATTTGAAGAACCAGATTTAGAAACTTTCCCATGTTTAAGCCTTGCATATGAAACATTAAAAATGGGAGGTACATATTCTGCAGTACTAAACAGTGCAAATGAAGTATTAGTTGAAGCATTCTTAGAAGATAAAATAGGATTTTACGATATACCAAAATACATAAAAGAAACCCTAGATGCACACACAAGTATAGAAGACCCAAATTTAGAGGAAATACTAGAAGTTGACAAATGGACTAGAGAATATGTTAATAACTTAATTAAGTAAAGCATTATTATTTAGAATACATAAAAATTATTTATAACTAATTAGCGAAGATGAGACAATATAAGTTGAAACGACATTTAAGCATGGAGTGAAACTTATATTGTCTCATCAAGCGGACTATAATTAAAGGAGGTAAAAACATTGACTATAATAGCAGCAATACTATTATTTGGAATAATAGTATTTATACATGAACTTGGACACTTTTTATTTGCAAAAAAAGCAGGAGTAAAAATACACGAATTTGCAATAGGTATGGGTCCTAAAATATATAGTACTCAAAAAGGAGAAACAAAATACTCTATAAGACTACTACCTCTTGGAGGATATGTAAGCATGGAAGGAGAAGATGGAGAGTCAAATGATCCTCGTGCATTTGGAAGAAAAACTCTTCTTCAAAGAGCAAGTATAATATTTGCAGGACCATTTTTTAATATAATACTAACAGTATTACTT